>DNMA01000184.1:753-7031 GCA_003489505.1 Legionellales bacterium
AAGTCGGTGGTATTGGTATTGCACCAGGTGCTAATATCGGTGTTGAAGCAGCTGTCTTTGAAGCTACCCATGGTTCTGCACCTAAATATGCAGGCCAAGATAAAGTTAATCCTGGTTCTATCATTTTATCTGCAGAGATGATGTTAAGATATATGGGATGGAATGAGGCTGCTGACTTAATTATTCATGGTATGGAAGGTGCGATTCAATCTAAACAAGTGACCTATGATTTTGCACGTTTGATGCCAGGTGCTCATGAAATCAAATGTTCTGAATTTGCTGATGTGATCATTTCAAAAATGAAATAAAAATAATTATTTTTATAGACTAGCTAAAAAGGTATTTTCAGTCTATAAAAATATTAAGAGATAGATGTTTTTGCTCTTATTGGGACTGAGCCAATAAGAGTATTACCGCTCAACTCAGTTTAACATGTCAAAAGGTTCAGGGAGATAACCATGTTGAACAAAGAACTAGAGTTTACCTTAAACGTTGCGTTTAAGGATGCCAAAGATAAACGCCATGAATTTATGACGGTTGAGCATTTATTGCTTTCTTTATTAGATAACCCTTCTGCTGAACAAGTTTTACATGCATGCGATGTCAATATTGTTCATCTTCGTCAAGATTTAGATATTTATATTAATGAAAGCACACCCATTATCGCTCCTGATGATTTAGAAAGAGAGACTCAACCCACTTTAGGGTTTCAGCGCGTCTTACAACGTGCTGTTTTTCATGTTCAATCAGCGGGAAAAACAGAAGTTAGTGGAGCAAACGTTTTAGCTGCAATTTTTAGTGAGCAAGATAGCCAGGCAGTCTATTTTTTAAGAAGAGAAAATATCAGTCGCTTAGATGTCATTAATTATATTGCCCACGGTATTACCAAACATCAATCTCAAGACAATTTTAATTCTTTTGATGAAGAGTTTAGTCAAGAGCATTCTGAATCTCCCTTAGAAAGCTATTGTTTGAATCTAAATAAAAGAGCACGAATGGGTAAAATTGACCCACTAGTAGGTAGGGGTGAGGAACTCCAGCGAGTGGTTCAAGTTTTATGTCGTCGTCGTAAAAATAATCCTTTATTAGTTGGAGAAGCCGGAGTTGGTAAAACCGCTATTGCGGAAGGTTTAGCCAGATGTATTATTGATGGACAAGTTCCTGATGCTATTGCAGAGAGTGTGGTTTACTCCTTAGATTTAGGGGCTTTACTTGCTGGTACTAAATATCGTGGTGATTTTGAAAAACGTCTTAAAGCCTTATTGAAACAAATGGGTACAACCCCAGGTGCAATCTTGTTTATCGATGAAATTCATACCATTATTGGTGCTGGTGCGGCATCAGGCGGTGTCATGGATGCATCCAATCTAATTAAGCCATTATTAGCTAATGGTGAGTTAAAATGTATTGGCTCTACGACCTATCAAGAATATCGCGGTATATTTGAAAAAGATAGAGCACTTGCTAGACGTTTCCAAAAAATTGACGTCAGTGAGCCTAGCATTGAAGAAACTTTTGAAATATTAAAAGGTCTGAAAGAAAAGTTGGAACAACACCATGGTGTGAAATTCTCCATCCCTGCTTTAAGAACTGCTGCTGAATTATCAGCAAAATTTATTAATGACCGTTTCTTACCTGATAAAGCGATTGATGTAGTCGATGAGGCTGGCGCTTATCAAAACTTATTAAAAGCGTCCAAACGTAAAAAAATCATTTCAGTCTTAGAAATCGAAAATGTTGTAGCTAAAATTGCAAGGGTGCCTTTAAAAAAAATCAGTATTCGTGACAAAGAAACCATGCGCCATCTCGATAGAGATTTAAAACTATTAGTTTATGGACAAGATGAGGCCATTGATGCTTTGTCATCTGCAATTAAACTGGCTCGTTCTGGTCTAAGAGACCCCCAAAAACCTGTCGGTTGTTTCTTATTTACAGGACCGACTGGTGTGGGTAAAACAGAAGTCACCAGACAGCTTGCTACCGTTTTAGGTATTGAGTTACTTCGTTTTGATATGTCAGAGTATATGGAAAAACATACTGTTTCTCGATTAATTGGTGCGCCTCCAGGGTATGTCGGTTATGATCAAGGCGGCTTATTAACAGAAGCTGTTGTAAAACACCCACATGCAGTACTTCTGCTTGATGAGATTGAAAAAGCCCATCCTGATGTATTTAACTTGTTATTACAAGTCATGGATCATGGAACCTTAACTGATACTAATGGTCGCATAGCCGATTTTAGGCATGTTATTTTAGTCATGACCAGTAACTTAGGTGCTCAAGAAATTTCGCGTACCTCATTAGGCTTTAGAGAACAAGATAATGAATTAGATGTTTCAGAAGTCTTAAAACGTCAATTTACCCCAGAATTTAGAAATCGTCTGGATTCAATCATTCAATTCAAAGCCTTGAATTTTGATACCATTGGTCTAGTAGTCGATAAATTCATTATGGAATTAGAAGAACAATTGGCTAATCGTGGCGTGACCTTAGCACTAGACAAAGAGGCACGAGACTGGTTGGTTGAGCATGGTTATGACAAACAAATGGGTGCTCGTCCAATGGCGCGACTCATTCAAGAACATGTTAAGAAACCATTAGCTGACGAATTGTTGTTTGGTAAGTTAAGTAATGGTGGTCATGTACATTTGAGTATAAAAAATGGCAATCTGTTCTTTGATTGCCATGATCATCGTGAAGGGGTTTGTTAAGCAAGTTTTTGCTTAACTACCTCTTTGACAGTTTTCGCCATAACCAATGGCAATCTTATTATCTTTTGATAAAGCGTAGGTCAATTTTTGACACTGTATACCTAATTCAGGCACCAATTCATTTTGTGATTCATATCGACCGCTTGAGAGTAAAGCTTTAGTGATTTTAGAGTTTAACTCTGTGCCTTTGCAGTTTTGGTATGGGCAAGCAAAACGAATCAACTTATCTTCTTCTGTACGAATCAAAAGAGTAATGTTGCCATTTTGCTCTTTGGACTCATCGATGGCTTGTGATAGTTTGTCTTCAATATTTTGCAAGACAGCTTTAATATCCAATGCTTGAGGCTGGACTGCATTTGTATCGGGTGATGGGGGTTGGCTTTGGGCAAAGCAATATGAAGCGCTAAAAAGTATGAATACATACATCATGTTAGTAAACTTTGACATCATTATCTCCTTATGACTTAAGTTTACAATTTTAATTTTTTTTATGAACAATGTAAAATTTTTATGAGGTGAAATCAAATAGATTTTTTGGTATTATTTTTTTTTAAATTAAGATATGAGAAATCTTATCCATGCGCATACTGATTTCATTGCTATTTTTATTCTTAACGGCCTGTGCCACTTTACCGCCCCCTCATCGAATTGATAATGTTTGTTATATCTTTCGACAATATCCAGATTGGTATGCGGCGGCTCAAAAAACTCAGTCTAAATGGAGTGTTCCCATTGATGTACAGATGGCGATTATTCATCAAGAGTCGAAATTTCAGGGGGATGCAAAACCACCATTTCAGTTTTTTTTAGGCATTATTCCTTTAGGCAGGCCCTCAAGTGCTTTTGGTTACGCTCAAGCGCTCGATACCACCTGGGATCTCTATCAACGAGATCAGGGGCATTATTTTGCTTCCCGTCAAAACTTTAAAGATGGTGTCGATTTTATTGGTTGGTATGCTCATAGTGCTTACCAGCGCGCAAATATTCCTAAAAATGATGCATATCATTTATATTTAGCATATCATGAGGGTGTAACGGGGTATTTAAATCGCACTTATTTAAGAAAACCATGGTTGATACGCGTGGCTCACAAAGTTTCAGCTCAATCAGCTATTTATAGAGCGCAATTGCAAAATTGTTATATCAGATATTAATTTTTGGAGGTTTTGGTGTCTAAAATCAGATTAATGTTATTAGGTGGTCCTGGAGCAGGTAAAGGAACACAAGCACAAGGTTTAATTGAACGATTTGGTATTCCTCAGATTTCAACCGGGGATATGTTAAGAGCTGCAGTGAGTCAAGGTAGCGAACTTGGTCGACAAGCTCAATCTTTTATGAATGCGGGTCAATTAGTTCCAGACGATTTGATTATTGCCATGGTCAAAGAACGCTTGAAACAAGATGATTGTGCAAATGGCTACTTGTTAGATGGATTTCCTAGAACCTTAGTACAAGCAGAAGCTATGGTGAAGGCAAATATTCAATTAGATCATGTCATTGAAATTAAAGTTGATGATGAAGAGATTGTAAAACGTGTTTGTGGTCGTCGAGTACATCCAGGTTCAGGGCGTGTTTATCATGTTGAATATCAAGCACCTCAAAAATCAGGATTGGATGATGTTACAGGTGAGCCTTTGATTCAGCGAGATGATGATAAAGAAGAAGTGATTCGTGAACGTTTAGCTGTTTATCATGCACAAACAGCACCTTTAATTCAGTTTTATGAAAAAGATTTTTCGAAAGAATTTCCCAATCAAAAAGTGCCACAGTTTCATCGTGTCAATGGGATTGGCAAAGTTGAAGAAATTCAAAAAAGGATAGTTGAATTTGTACAAACAGGACATGAATGATGTCAATCAGTCGACAAGTAGAAAATGTTGATTTATTAAGACTAGAAGAACTCATTAATACGCAAGCTATTATTGTTGCTGACTTTTGGGCGCCGTGGTGTGCGCCTTGCTTAAGTTTTTCAGAAATCTTTAGTCAAGTTGCCCAAGAAGAGCCAGATATTCATTTTGCTAAAATGAATGTTTCTGATGCACCACCAGAGGTGATGGAAACTTTAGGGATTATGTCTATTCCACATCTGATGATTTTTAAACAAGGTGTGGCAGTCTTTTCAGAAGCAGGCAGTATGCCTTATGCAGTATTAAAAGATTTAATTCAACAATCAAGAGATTTAGTGATTTCTTAATTGATACCTTAAAAGCCCTGGATACATCGAAGGGCTTAAATTAAATCAATCAAATCAAAAAATGATATCCAACTTAGAATTACACTATATTAAAAAGGCAAATGATAATTTATTCCCTAATAAATTAGGTTTGATTGAATCCCATTAGGTGGTTACATTCCAGCATTTGTTGTATTGCATCGATGGATTGATACAATCGGTCAGATTAATAAATGCTGTGATATTTCCAATATATATACTGTATTTTTATTCAATAAAGAATGAGCGTATTATCGAAAGTATGGAAGAAATCAAGAAAGCGTTAGAGCCCACTAATGGAGATATAATTGATGTTAATGCTTTAATAGAGTATCCATCGGTGTAGATAGGCTAATAAAAAAATCCGATGTTTTTTTCATCGGATTTTTTTATCTTAAAAGGAAATAATTCCTTGTTAAGAAACGTTTCGTTCTTTTTCACCTGTGTATAATTGACGTGGTCTGCCAATTTTAAGTGGGCAAGCTGTCATTTCTAACCATTGAGCCATCCAACCAGAGGTTCTGGCTAAAGCAAAAATAACTGTGAACATGTTGGTTGGAATGTTCATGGCACTCAGTGTAATGCCTGAATAAAAATCGATATTCGGATAGAGTTTTCTATCGACAAAATAATTGTCTTCTAAAGCAATTCTTTCTAATTCCATCGCTAATTGGAATAAAGGCGTATTATGAGCATTTACAGTTTGTAAAACATCATGACAGACTTTATTCATCACAGTTGCACGTGGGTCGTAATTTTTATAAACCCGATGACCAAAGCCCATTAAACGGAATGGGTCATTTTTGTCTTTGGCTTTAACAATATATTCAGGAATGCTTTCGATGTTGCCAATTTTTTTCAACATATTTAAACAAGCTTCATTCGCACCACCATGGGCGGGGCCCCATAACGCAGAAATACCTGCGGCAATGGCAGCAAAGGGGTCAGTACCCGTTGAACCAGAAAGGCGTACAGTAGAGGTTGATGCGTTTTGTTCATGATCAGCATGTAAAGTAAAGATGACATCCATGGCATGGGCCAAAGTATCATGAGGTTTTTCACCAAACATCATATATAAGAAGTTTGCTGCATAGCTGAGATTGTCATCAGGTGCAATAAAATCTTGGCCAATGCTATGACGGTAGCACATTGCTGAAAGGGTTGGGATTTTAGCAATCATTTCAATGACGGCATCTTCACGATGAGAAGGATTATTAGCATCGTAATTTTGGTGATGTGTAGCCGATAAAGCTGATACTAAGCTCATCAGCATGCCCATTGGATGTGAACTTTGGGGTAGACTAGAAAGCAAGGTTAATAAATAACTATCTACACGCGCATGTTTTATAATTTTT
>DNMA01000056.1 GCA_003489505.1 Legionellales bacterium
TATTTAAATACCCAAATTCTTGGACAGGAGCATTTAACAGAGAGCCTATTAATCGCTTTATTAGCAGATGGTCATCTCCTTGTTGAGGGCGCTCCTGGGTTAGCAAAAACCCGCATGATTAAAGCCTTGGCTTTGGGTATTGAAGCAAGATTTCATCGTATTCAATTTACACCCGACTTATTGCCAGGCGACTTAACCGGGACTGATATTTTTCATCCTGAAAATGGCTCTTTTGCTTTTTTGCCAGGACCACTGTTTCACAATCTAGTCTTGGCAGATGAAATCAACCGTGCACCTGCAAAGGTACAGTCGGCTTTATTAGAAGCGATGGCCGAACGCCAAATTACCATTGGTTCAACAACCTATCCTTTGCCTGAGCTTTTTTTAGTCATGGCGACTCAAAACCCCATTGAGCAAGAAGGGACCTATCCTTTACCAGAAGCGCAATTAGATCGCTTTTTACTTTATGTAAAAGTTGATTATCCAGATGCCAAAGTGGAAGCACAAATTTTAGATTTGGCAAGAGCAGAGGCAAAAAACGCTTCTATTCAGATGGCTGCTCCATCGCATATCCTGTCACAAGAAGCCTTGTTTCAGGCCAGAGCAGATGTCTTAGAGGTTTTCACTAGCCAAGATTTAACTCAATATATGATTGATTTAGTGATTGCCACTCGAAAACCTGAAAAATATGTTGACTCCCCATTGGCTCAATGGATTCGATTTGGCGCCAGCCCAAGAGCCACGATTGCTCTAGATCGCTGCGCCAAAGCACGGGCTTGGCTCTATGGTCGAGATTATGTCACACCCGAAGATATACACGCTATCATTCATGATGTTTTACGCCATCGCCTTATTTTAACTTTTGAAGCAGAGGCTGAAGGGATTCAAGCGGAACAATTAATTGATGAATTATTAAAATGGGTAGCTTTGCCTTAGAAGATTTTTTAAGTTCGCCTTTTGAAGTCAGCCTACAAGAGTTGTTGGCTTTACAAAAATTTGTTTCTCAACAACGACATGTCTCACCTATTGCAAAACAAGGTGCTTTATTCTCAAGAAGTAAAGTACGGGGCAGAGGCATGGATTACGTGGAAACCAGAAATTATTTTTATGGTGATGATATTCGCCTTATGGACTGGCGAGTCATGGCCAGAACGCGTCAACCGCACGTCAAAGTTTTTGAAATTGAAAAAGAAAGGCCCATTTTAATTTTTATGGATATGTCTCCAAGTATGTTTTTTGGGACACAAATTTGTCTTAAATCTGTCTTGGGCGCAAATCTTGCAGGACTTCTAGCATGGACTGCTAAAAAGCATGGTGATCGCGTCGGTGGCATGCTCTCTTCTTTAGCCCAAAGAAATTTATGGTTGCCGCACGCACATAATCAATCACTAATTAACTTTTTGAAAGCCTTGTGTGAGGCAAGTAGTCACTATCGAGAAAAAAAATGGAATGATTGGAATTCAAAAAATATAACCGGTCAGTTCATCAGAAGTTTGCAGGAGCTGAACCAAACACTCAAACCTGGCACCTTGGTTTTACTGATTAGTGATTGGAACTACCCGCCAGAGCAAGTGCAATCTTTACTCTACGAAATGCGTTTACATCATGATATGATTTTGTATCATGTTGCTGATTCCATTGAGCTAGAAATCCCTGAAAAGGGCATTTACCCTATTTCAAATGGAAAAATCATTAAAAACATTCATTTGCAGACCAATAGCCTTGCAAACGAATATTCCGAATTCTGCAGGGAAAAGTTCAGAGTTTGGAGGGAAATTGCTGATAAAATGCGAGTTCCTTATTATGAGTGTTCTGTGCAAACAGATCTTTCAGTATTGGTTCGTCAAAGTTTGTTAAGGAGTTTACGTGGTTGACGCTTCAGTTTTGCAACAATTAAAAGATATTCATGTTCCAGAAACCGTAAATCCATGGCCGTTTGCAATGGGTTGGTGGTTGCTGATTATCTCAGGCTTAAGTCTTTTGGCATTTGCAAATTTATTCATGAAATATTTTGATAATTATCTGATTCGTCGCCAATTTTTAAAAGAATTAAAAGCCATTGAGAAATCTTATCGACGCGATAAAAAAGCCAATTATGCCTTACAAAAAATTGCTAGAACTTTAAAACGAGCCGCTTTGCATTATTATCCTCGCCAAGCAGTTGCAGGCTTACATGGTGAGGCTTGGCTAAACTTTTTAACAGCAACTTCTAAAAATTTAAAAGTACAGGACTGTGAAGAACTCTTTAAATATGCCCTCTATCAATCCCATTATAAAGAAGATATTTCACCAGGCTTTGTTTTAGCCTATCAATGGATTAACCAACAGAGGCCGAAATAGATGTATGAGTTGAGTCAACCCTGGTTCTTAGTTCTATGGTTTCTACCATGGCTAATTTATAGATTTTTAAAACCGGTTGAGGTTCAATATCAATTTGCTTTACGGGTACCCTTTTTTGATAAATGGTTGGATAGAGTTGTTCATCATAAAAGTCACCAATCCATTCCTTGGTTTTGGCATTTGCAGGGGATATGGTTTTTTTTAGTATTAGCCCTAGCAGGCCCCCGTTGGATAGGTGCTCCCCTACCACTGGCTTATGAAACGCATGATGTGATGTTAGTGTTGGATATCTCAGGTTCAATGGCGCTAGAGGATATGCCAAGCTCCAGAGGTTACCAATCTCGATGGCAGGTGGTGCGTAAAACGGCTTTAGATTTTGTTCAAAAAAGAGCAGATGATAAGATTGGCATTATTTTATTTGGAGAACGCTCTTATCTTTTTGCGCCTTTAACGCTCGATAAAACCACATTAGCACAGCGTATTGGCGATGCAGAGGTTGGTTTGGCAGGGCAAGCTACAGCATTAGGAGATGCGATTGGCTTAGGGATAAAACATTTGAAAAATACTCCAGAAAAAGGCCGAGTAATGGTTTTATTAACCGATGGCGTGGCCAATGCAGGTATTCTTCCGCCAGACAAAGCAGCAGAGATTGCTAAAGCGCAAAATATTAAAATTTATTCCATAGGACTGGGCCCTCAGGCAAAGGGAAAAAGTTTATCGAGTATTTTCTGGCAATTACAACAAAGTAGTGATTTAGATGAGAAAACCTTAAAATTAATTTCAAATTTAACGCATGGGAAATATTTTCGGGCTAGTGATGAAAAAAGTTTAGAAAAAATTTATGCCCAAATTGATAAATTAGAGCCTGTTGAACAAAAAAGACAGGATTTACGGCCGCAAAAGCAATATTTTTACATCCCTTTAAGTATTGCATTTTTTTGGTTGATGTTTTTGTTGATGCAACAAATGTGGCGAGAAAAAAGATGGTCAATTTAATTTGGATAAGGCCCTATTTTTTACTGGCTTTTTTGCCGCTACTTTGGGTGGCCTGGTTTTTTTGGAAAAAACCGCAAAGCCAACAAGATTGGCATAAAATTTGTGACCCAAAACTGATGAGCTATTTTTCACAAAAACAGGTGAATCGCTCTTGGATTTGGACCTGGATATTATTAATTTTGAGCATGAGTATGTTTATTCTTGCTTTAGCAGGACCCAGTATCCAAAAACACCTCAGTAAAACAGGTCGTTTGGAACAAGCCAATGTGATTTTATTAGATTTGTCGCCAGCTATCTTGATGGATGATATATCACCCAGTCGTCTAGAGCGAAGTAAATTGATGATTCAGGACCTTTTAAATGCTTATCCTGATTTTCAATGGGGAATGGTGGTTTTTTCTAAAATGCCTTTTGTGGTCACGCCCATCAGTTCGGATGTGAATCATATTTTAAATTTCTTACCCGTTTTAAAGCCAGATATTTTACCAATCAATGGTTATGATGTTGAAAAGGCTATTGAGCAATCGATGACGCTATTTAAGCAAGCACATTATTCATCAGGTAAAATCATTGTGTTCTCCTCCCAGCCCCCGCCGAAGCAATTTCAAAAATTAGTAGATAAAAATTTTCAAATTGCTTGGATAAATGCTTTTGCTAATGCTAAAGTGAATGAAAACTTAAGTGTGTGGTCTGCGAAAACGGGTTTAAACCAAGTTAATCAATGGATAGAGAAAAAAGATTTATCTTTTGCAAAGATTCATGCGTCAGATGAAAAATTGAGTCAGGCAGAGGATATTGGACCTTATTTTTTATTCATTGGCATGCTCGCTTTTATGATGATTTTTAGAAAAGGATGGTTTCTGAGATTATGGGTATAGCATTAATCAAAATCGTATTGTTTCAATTCCTGATGATGCCTTTATTTGCAGCGTCATTTTGGAAAAACGATAATCAAGAAGCTTATGATTTATTTCAAAAAGGACAATATGATAAGGCCCATGAACAATTTTTAGATTCAGCTTGGAAGGGTGTGGCTGCATATCGAGCAAAAGATTATCTCAATGCAGTTCAGCACTTGTCTCAAGCCGAAACGGCAGATGATTTTTATAATTTAGGTAATGCATTGGCGCAGATGGGCCAAATTGAAGAAGCTATTAAAGCCTATCGAAAAACCTTAGTAATTGATGCTCAGCATGTCGATGCTGCATTTAATTTACAATTATTAGAACATGAGCAGCAAAAGCAAGAAGAACAAAGGAAAAAAGAAGAAGAAGAGAAAAAACGCCAAGAAGAACAAAAAAGAAAAGAAGAAGAACAAAGAAGAAAAGAAGAGCAGAAAAAACAAGAGCAAAATACACCAGGGCAAAATCAGCAAAATAATGAGCAATGGCTTAACTTTGTTGATGAGGACCCTGCTGGTTTATTAAAAGAAAAATTTAAAAGAGACTACCAAAAATCACAATAAGAGGGTGTGACATGAAAAAGATTTTTAGTCTTTTAATCTTATTTTATAGTTTTACATCATGGGCGCAACTGAGTGCTAGCCTTGAACCTAATCCTGCTGTTCTAGGGCAAGATTTACAACTCATTATCAAAAAATCTGAAGGAGGAACTCGAGGTCTTCCAGATTTATCAATACTAGAAAATGACTTTCACATCGTGGGCACTCAGCAAAGTAGTTCTTATCAAAATGTCAATGGCAAGTCTTTTCACGAATATACTTGGATAATCATGCTGCATCCTAAACATGCAGGTAAAATACAAATTCCTTCCATTCCTTGGGGGCATGAGCAAACACCTGCACTTCAACTGGATGTTCAAGCGACTCCAACCCAAGCAGAGGTTTCTGCCCGTCCCAGTCAAAGTGTATTTTTAACTTGGGAAATTTTACCCAAACATCCTAGAGTTCATGAACAGGTAAAAATAAAATTAAAAATTTATCACGCAGATCCTTTGTTAGATGCCAAACTAACACCGCCTGTTGTTAAGAATGGTCTATTATTTTCTTTGGATGCGAAGCCAAACCTATTTGAAATTATCAATCAAAGACGTTATCAGGTCGAGCAATATCGTTATATTTTATATCCGCAAAGCCAAGGGGCATTGGAAATAGAAGGCCCAGTTTTAGAGGCTTTAGAATATGGCATGGTACCAACCCCTATTCATCAGGCATTAAGTGGTCAGTCTTTAAAAATTTTACCACCTGCTGATGGTCAGTCCTTATCACAATGGTTGCCGGTGGAAAATCTATCTTATGAAGAACTGCAACCGTTCAGTCAAAAAATGGGTATCCATTCAGGTGATACTATGGTGAGAAAAATTGCTATCACCGCCAAAGGGCTGCCCGCACAATTAATTCCAGATATTCAAACCGCTTGCGGACAAGATTGTAAGGTCTATAATAATCCTCCCAAAATTGATAACCAAATGATAGATGGCGAGCTTTTTGGAAAGAAAATATTTGAGATAACCTATTTACCCACAAAAGTTGGAAGTTCAAAAATTGAGCCCATCCAGATTCCATGGTTTGATACGCTGAATCAGAAGACCAAGCATTTAACCATCCCGGCTATACCTTTTGAGGTTTTTAAAGCTAAAGAGTCAGATCAGGTGATGATGCCTTCAGGGGAGAATCAATCTTCGAATGCTTTAATTTATTGGGGTTTAATTTTAGGTTTTATCGCAGGAGGATTATTGGTGTGGTTTGTGCCAAAAATTTCTTGGCCCAAAATTTTAGAAAATATTCAATCTTTTGAATTAAGAAATTATGCTTTGAAGCGAGCGTGTTTAAAGAATCAGGCGTCACAGACCAGATTAGCCCTGCTTCACTGGGCTAAAAACCAACATTTTCCGCAGGAGATTCGAGATTTGCATGATATTTGTCGGCAAATACCTGATGGAGAATTCAAAATAGAAATTAAAAGCCTAATTGCATTTTTATTTAGTCTTAGAAAAGACAAAACTTGGAGTGGTCAAAGACTTTGGCGAGCTTTTAAACAATTTAAAAGGGTTAAAAGTACAGGTTTTGACTTAAACGCCAATCAACATGGATTAAATCCATGAACAACTTGCTCCTGTTTGCAGGGCATGTTATATCTTTTTGATAAAGATTGGATAACTAGGATAAAAAATATGCCCATTTTGCTTCGAATATTAATTGTTTTTCTGAGCTTCTGGACTATTTCGGCATTTGCTTATCGTAATCAAACTATTTCTGGCAATTTTCATCGTATTGTTATCAGCGGTAATATTAAATCCGTGCGTCTTCACCAAACCAGAGGCACGCCTTATATGGTGATCAATGGCGACCAAGCGGATATTCAAGATAATGAGTTTTATATTCAAGACGATTGGTTAAAAGCTCATGTTGGCGAGGGTTATCCTAAATTTGGTGAAATTTCATTAGATATTTGGGTCAATAATATTCATACCATCAATATTAAGGGAAATATCCCCTTAAAAGGACTGAATCTTTACACCAGCGGTTTAGCAATTAATACCATGGGCTCACCAGAAATTCATTTAAATGGACATATTGTTTTAAACCATGTAAGAATTGGTGAGAGAACCCAGTTAATGGTTGAAGGTATCAACACTAAGAACTTATCGCTACAAATGAGTGGCGCTTCTTTTGCTAAATTGCAAGGCAATATGGATATTGGTCGTCTCGATATTAGAGATCATAGTTGTTTAAATATGCATTGGATTAGTACTTATCAGCTAAAGTTTACTTTAGCAGGTTATACCAATGTGCAGTTAGCCGGACAAGTTCAAGTTTTAGATCTCGATATGTATGATCATGCTCAATTTGGGGGGCGATACCTCAGGGCTAATCGAGTATTTGTTAAAACCAATGGTTTTAGTCAAGCACAAATTAGTGCTGTACGCTCACAGCATACTTATGCACTCGATGAGAGTCATATCGATTATTTCAACGTCCCTTTAATGAAGACGGATTTAATGGTCCTCAGTGGCGAAACACTGGACTTGAGAGAGTGGAGTCAGCGTTTCGCGGTCAATGATGATACTTTTGGTGATTAGAGTACTTTAATAATTTCTTGATAATCGGCATCCAACGGTAAAACATGATTAGACTGCTCAAGATAATGGATATTGACCTCAGTTAAATTTTTAAGTTGTTTTTCAACAGCAATCGAATCCACAACATCATCATGACGACCCAAAAATAATTCTGTTGGGGTATCCCAAGAATGAAATTGAAACTCATCAATTAACTTTAAAATTTCAATAACAGTTTGAATGGGTAATTGTCGAAATAAAAGTTCATCAGCTTGTGGTTGGTAAGCAC
>DNMA01000114.1 GCA_003489505.1 Legionellales bacterium
TTTAATTTTTAGGGAAAAGAAAGTATTTTTTTCATGGATATGGATGGGTGGTTTTTCACTGGGCCACTCTCCCGTTTCACTTAGATTTGCAAAAACTTCTCGGGCAAAAGAAGGAAAATATGAATTTAGTTTTTGTATTGAGCAACCTAAAATATCTTGTTCTTTTAATTGCATTAAAGTAGAAAATGCTTGATTGCAAGAAATAATCTTATTTTTAACATTAAATACAACTATCGCAATATCTAATTGCTGATATATCATTGATGCCAGATTGAGCCGATGTTTATTTTGGTAAGATAATTCAGAGACGATTAAAAATAAATATTCATTTTTCGTATCGATAATACTGGTCAGAAGACAGGGATGTTTTTGATGGCCTATGATAAAAAAAAGTTCATACGTTTGTTGAATGGGGTTGTTAAATGCTTGTTTTAAAAAATGACCAAACCCTTTAATGTACTCCTTTGAGATAAAATGAATGAGTGATTGATGCCTAAGTTCATTAATGGATTTTTTCATTAGTTCTGAGGCAGCATGATTTAAATTTAAGATTTTTCCGGTTTTAGATAAAGTAAAAATGGGGGTTGGTTGTAAATGGTAAAGTTGAATGTGGTTTTCCAAATCTAAATGGTTTTTTTTAAAAAACAAGACACTTTTTTTGATTAAGTTACAGAGTTTATTGATAAGGTTTTTGTTCACATTCATCTCTATTAAATTATAAATGCCAATATTGTTTTAATTGTTTTTGTTGAGAATCATTAATAAACATATTGGGTATGTCCATTATCAAACCAGGTGGTTTGCATTTTTTAATAAAAGTCTCCAAACCTTTTTCCTCATAAAATAAGTTATTATTAAAAATAATGGCCAGATCAAGGTTTTGAATATCATCAAAATTTTTCATTGGGAAGGTCACATTGTTTTTTTGAATATTTTTGGAAAGAAATGGATCATGTATCTCAAACTCAAAAGGATAGTCCTTGCATTCTTTGAGAAATTTAAAAATCAGACTATTACGAATATCTGGGATGTTTTCTTTATAAGTGACGCCAAAAATACCCACCTTAAATGGCCCGCGATTTTCAACATGTTTGACTAAAATCTTTAGCATTTCTTGAAGAATAAATTGAGTCATTGAGTCATTGATTTTTCTTGCGCAAAGAATTAACTCAGGCTGAACAGAGTGTCTTTTAGCCTGAAAAGCAACATATAAAGGATCGACTGAAATACAGTGCCCTCCGACAAGACCAGGCTTAAAAGGTATAAAATTAAATTTTGTAGCTGCAGCCTCAAGAATTTCATGCATATTGAGATTCATGGCATGCATGATTTTGCTAAATTCATTCATCAGGGCAATGTTGACATCTCTTTGAATGTTTTCCAGCATTTTGGCAGCTTCTGCGTGCTCAATTTGAGAAACCGGATAAACGTTTAAAGCAATCTTTTCATAAATTGAATGAATCACTTTAAGAGTTTCGGGATGATTGGCAGATATGATTTTGGACATGTTTTTTAAATTATGATTTGTATCGGAGGGGCAAATTCTTTCTGGAGAATAGGCCACAAAGAAGTCAATATTTTCTTTTAAATTTGAACTGGCTTCTAAAAGAGGTATGCATATTTCTTGAGTTGTTCCAGGATAGACAGATGATTCATAAATGACAATATCATTTTTTTTAAGGATGCCGCCGATTTTTTGACTCACTGCTTTGAGTATTTCTAAATCTGGGAATTCATAAAATAGTACTGGAGTGGGTACGGTGATAATGTAAACATTTGCATGCTTAATGTTTTCAATATTGGAGGTAAAAATAATAGAATGTTGTTTTAATTCATTTTTAGAAGATTGAAGATTAATATCTGCACTATCCATTAAATCATCAATTCTTTGCTGATTATTATCATATCCATAAAGAGGGTAGTACTCAGATAGTGCAAGAGCAATTTCTAAGCCCACAAATCCCAGACCGATAACAGCTATTGTGTATTGCGCCATGATTTCCCTTTTTGTTTGGGTATTTTAATTATAGGTCTATCTTTAAATGATTGACAAATTTTTAAATATCAACGTATAGTAGTTTTTGTTATTGAGTGAATGGAATAATGGAAATACTTGTTACCGGTGGAGCTGGTTTTATAGGGTCATCCCTAGTCTATTACCATTTAACTCAAGGCGATACCGTTCATGTTATAGATGATTTATCCACTGGAAGTTTAGAAAATTTGAAAGAGGTGCTTCAGCACCCTAAACTGAAGTGCCATTTCGTTGAACTTGGAAATTTTAAAAATTTAAGCAAACTCCTTCAATCCATTGACCTTGTCTATCATTTTGCTGCAATGGTTGGGGTTTTGAAAGTTGTAAAAGACCCCATCAAGGTTTTGGATATCAATATTCAAGAAACCTTATTTTTATTAGATGCTATGCGAAGTATTCAATCAAAAGCACGCTTGATTATGGCTTCTACCTCTGAGGTGTATGGCGAAAAAAATATTCGAATTTTATCAGAAGAACATGATGCGCGAATTACGAGTACGTTATCTCAAAGAAAGAACTATGCACTGAGTAAATTAGTTGATGAGGCCTATTGCTTGAGCTTTTTCGTGACTCATGATATCCAAGTGACAATACTTAGAATTTTTAATGTGATTGGAAGAAATCAAACCGGCGCCTATGGTATGGTTATCCCTCGATTTATTCATGCAGCTTTGAAAAATTGTCCATTGATTGTTTATGGTTCCGGACAACAGAAAAGAAGTTTTTGTGATATTAGAGATTTTATTTCAATTTTAGCTAAGATTATTCATGAACCTAAAACAGTGGGATGTATTTTAAATATTGGTCATGATGAGGAAGTATCCATCTACGATGTGGCTCGAAAAATTATTTCTTTTTCAAACAGTCAATCTAAAATCAAGCGCATCTCCTATATGGAGGCATATGGTGAGGAGTTTGATGATTTTCAAACTAGAAGGCCTGATTTAACACGTTTAAAAAGCCTCATTCAATTTACATATCAATGGAATTTAGATAGTAGTCTTAAAGATATGATTGAGTATTTCAGAGATATACAATCATGATAAAACTTATTGATATTGTTCTATTTTCTTTACTCATGACCATGATTCATCCTGTGTTGGCACACGAAGTCTCTGATAAAGTTATAAAATTGAATGAAAGTGCAGAATATTCTCAAGCTATTAGCGAAGCCAAATTATATTTAAAAGCCCATCCTGATGATGGTGATATGCAGTTTTTATTAGCCAAGTCTTACTATTTATCCTCAAAAGATTTACAAGCGATAGAAATACTCAAAAATCTTTTAAAACAATATCAAGCTTATCATGAAGCCAGAGTGATGTTGTGTCAAATTTATCTCAAAAATCATGAATATGGGCTTGCATATCAGCTGATTCAACAAGGTTTGAAACTTTATTCTAATCATACGCAATTCCAATCTTTGCGTGCTAAAATTCTTTTAGATATTTATTTAGGACCTCCTTATCTGCCTTTGATAAAAATGTATGATAAAGGGTTAAAGCAAACTGCAATTGAAAAAGCCCAAAATTATCTCAAAGTTTTTCCCGATGATGCCGATGTTGGTTTGGTATTAGCTAAGCTTTATGTCAAAGAGGGACAATATGATAAAGCCAGAAATTTATTATTGAATCATATTTATTTATATCCTAGTTATACAGAACTTTATTTGTCCTTAATCAATATTGATATTAATTTACAACGTTTAAAAGAAGGAGAAAAGTTAGCTTATTTAGGCCTCGTTTTTGCTCCTTGGGATGCGCAATTACAAAAGAAAAAAAATGATTTGGCCCTTTTAATGCTAGACAAAAAGGCAGTCAAGCCGCATAAGAGTCCAACTCAACATGTGAAAGTTGAAAAATCTATTGCCCCAACACCAAAGTCTTATTTAAATGAAATCGCAATTTATCAGCAAAATTATTACATCACCGATGTCAGAAAAGTATGGGATTATACCTCAGTGTCTTATGGCCGCCAAACCCAGTTAGGAAAACTTTATGGAAAGATAAATTATGCTAGTCGCCTCAAACGTCAAGCGGCACAGTATGAAATTGAGTTTTTCCCAAAACTTAATAATTTCTTATATTTAGATTTAGATGCTTCTGTTGCCAATCAACCAGTCTTATTCCCTAATTATGCTTATTCTGGGGAACTATTTGTTGTGTTTCCTCATTTATTCAATTCGTCTTATGGGGCTCAAATGAATAGGATTGATAATAGGCATCAATATTCAAGATTTACCACTTCAATTTCTAAGGATATTAGTGTCAGCAATCTGACTTTTCGACCTTATTTTTATTTACCTAGTGCAGGGGCAAGCTCGATATTGTATACCGCAAATTATCGTTATACTTTTGCAGAGCCTTATGGATATATGGGATTTATTGTTGGTGCTGGAACAACCCCTGATTTAGCAAATTTAGAAACTGTCGATTTTTTGGTTTTAAAAAATAAAATTCTGAGCCCTTATATCAATTTTGCATTATTTCAAGACCGGCTGATTTTAAATATGAGTTTATTGTATCAAAATCAGATCTTTCCAAATGACAGAGTAAGAGACTGGTTAGGCGGCGTATTGGGGGCAACATGGAAATTTTAAATTTTACCGTAATGACGCCTATTTTTAAAATACTCGCACTCGTGCAAATTGGTTTATTCATCATTTTATTATTGATGACTTTCTTAGTAAAATTCTATCAGGATTGGGCTGTTATCCATGATAAGAAAATTTTGTTAAGAATTAATTTATTGTTAACTCAATATGATAATTTAGATATGAGACAGATGAATTTTTTGAGAAAACATCGATACAGGGTATTTGATGCTTTATTTTTAACTGATAATGACTCTGCAAGTCTGGAACAATATGATTACGAAAAGATTATAAACAATTTATTTTTGCCTTTTTTAAAACAAGATGCGAATGACCCGCATTGGCCTCAAAGAAATATTGCCGCAAAAGTTCTTCAATTAAAAAACAAATATTTTAAATCCCTTTCAGGGCCAGAAGAACAAAGCTTAATCAAGCTTTTAAATGATGATGTGCCTTTAGTTGCAGTGAATGCAGCAGAGGCAATATTTTTTGCTCCTACTCAACAAATGGTGGATATATTCATTGATGTTTTTAGCATTTATCGACGTGCTCAATATGATTTATTGGGCGGGATGTTAAAACATGCAGCCTTTCAAGTCATACCGATGATTCTGCATCGTTTATCACAGGAAAAAAATGTCAATATTCGTGTTTTTTGCTACAGAATGCTAAGGGAACTGCCCAAGCTGGAAGTATCAGTACCTTTTATATCCAAAGATTTGGACTCGAAAAATATTGATTTGAATCTTGCTGCATTGTCGTATGTGACCTATTTGAAAAAAAGTAATTACAAAGAACATTTAATTAAAGCGTTGGATTCACCATTTTGGGAAGTACGCGCACGCGCTGCTAAATTGATAGGTTATACAAAAGATGAAAATCTGGTGAAATTTTTAGAACCATTTCTAAAGGACAAGGTTTGGTGGGTTCGTTTTAGAACTGCTGAGGCTTTAACGCATTTGGGTCATTCGGGTTTAAATACTCTTAAAGCTCAAAAATTAAACATCGATCAATTTGCATTTGAAATTTCTAAACAACAAATTGAAGTATTTAAATTAAGAAAGATTGTCATATGATAACAATATTGAATTGGATAGTATTAATTTATTTTTTAGTTTTATGGCTAGGTTATATTCTATTTTTTATAGGCAGTATCAAGGGCATTTTTTATAAATTTAAATTATCTATAGAAAATAATTGGCTTGAGCTTTTTAAAAGTCAACGATGTTTACCAGTGACTGTGATTATGCCTTTGTATAATTATGCGGATAAAGTTGATTTTGCGATTGAAGCCATTTTACAGTCAGATTATCCTGCCTTAAGCCTTATTATTGTTAATGATGGTTCCACAGATGATACTTTAGCGCATTTGATTAAGCAGTACCATTTGGAACCGGTAATTCCTGCCTTTCCTAATGCGATAATAACAGCGCCTATTCGAATGATTTATCAATCTCAACTTTATCCACACCTTCAAGTGATCGATAAAGAACATTATCCAGCTATTTCATCAGGTTCTGATGCTATCAATGCGGGTTTAAATATTTGTAAAACGCCTTTATTCATGACTGTCGATTCCGATACTATTTTAGAAAAAAACACTATTTTAAGTATGGTTTTTAATTATTTAACTCACCCACATTGTATTGCTATTGGGGGGAATATATATATTCCAGAAGATATCCAACCCCAAGATATAAAAATCAATTTTAAAATACCACGAAATATTAATTTAGGTGTTCAGGTTCTTGAGTACTTACGCTCATTTTTTTATGGTCACGAGGGATGGTCGATAATGGGTGGGGCGATGTGTCATTCTGGGGCATGTACTTTATTTGAGCGAAGAGCGGTTTTAGAGGCAGGAGCTTTTGACCGAGACAATTACTCATATGACTCGGAAATCATTATGAAGTTACATCATATGATGAGAAAAAAATCCTATCCATATTCTATTGTTTATGCTGCTTCTGCAATTGCTTGGGCCAGTCAACCTAAAGGTTTGAAAGATTTTTGGAAGCAACGAAATCGTTGGCAGAGAGGCTTGTGGCGTTCATTTTTTACTCACATTCAAATGATGTTTAATCCATCTTATGGGCTTACAGGCCTGGTGGCTTTTCCTTTCTACTTCTTTTTTGAGATTTTAGGTCCTGTTGTGGAGGGGATGGCTTATTTATTATTTATTTTATGCATTTTTACACAAAAAATAGATTTCGATCACGTTTTTTGGTTTGTTTTGATGGCTTGGAGCTTTCTCTATTTGATTTCGCTTTCTTGTATTCTTTTGAATTATTTGACTTATCAAAAATATAACCTTAAAAAAGATTTATTTTATCTACTATTTTTGACATTAATGGAAATTGTGTTTTTTAGGCCATTTAGAGGGATTGGTGCGGTTTGTTCAAGTGTTCAATATTTTTGGAACCGTTTGTGGGGTAAAGTTCTATAGGGATACATATGAATATTCTTTTGACTGGGGGAGCCGGTTACATTGGTAGCCATCTAGTTGTTTATCTACTTGAATTAGGTTATCAAGTGGTTTTATTTGATAATCTCAAACAAACAACTCTAGCAAGTGGTGATCAATCAATTTTTATTCAAGGAGATCTTTCAGATACATTATTGTTGCGAAAGATATTAAAAAAGTATCAAATTGATATGGTTGTTCATCTGGCTTCATTCAAATCCATCCCTGAGTCAATATCTAATCCACTTGATTATTATGATAATAATATTTCTGGTACGCTCAGTTTATTACATGCCATGCGTGAGGAAAATGTTCTATCTTTGATATTTAGCAGCAGCTGTGCGGTTTATGGTCACTCAAATCTTTTGCCTTTGAAAGAATCAAATCCTAAGTGTCCTGAAAATCCATATGGGAAAACAAAATACTTTATTGAAGAGATTTTAAAAGATATGACTAATACTGATAAAGCTTGGAATATTGTTTGTCTTAGGTATTCAAATGTTTCTGGATTTTTCATGCCATCAATTTTTACTAAAACCATCTTTTCACACTCGAAAGATATTTTTTCTGTGATAGCTCAAGTGATGATGGGACAGCTTAAAAACCTACCCATTTATGGAAAAAATTACCCAACAGTCGACGGCACTACTAAGCGGGATTATATTCATATCTTAGATATTGCAAAAGCCCATGGTCAGGTCTTGAATTGGATGAAGCATAAAGGAAAAAACTTTGAAATTTTTAATTTAGGAACGGGGCAAGCTTATTCTGTTTTAGAGGTTTTAAACGCATTTGAAAAGATTTGTGGAATAAGAGTTCCTTATGAATTTCATCCACCTCGCCAAGGTGATGTGATTGAATCTTATTGTTGTCCTGATAAGGCAAAAAAAATGCTCGATTGGCAGGCAACGCAAACACTTGAAGATATCTGTTTAAGTGTTTTTCAAATGATTGGTAAAAATAAATGATGCATCAGAACCTTGGATTTGGGTCTATACTTATAATAGGGCATATTTATTAGAAGCTTATATGAAAAAGCGGACTGATCAACCTAATTCATTAGAGGCTCAATATCAGCGTTTGTTTGAGTGTGCTCAAGATGGCATTTTGATTTTAGACTATCCTGGTGGTTTTGTTATTGATGCCAATCCTTTTATTTGTAATCTTTTGGGCTATGCCAAAGATTATTTTATCAATAAAAAGTTATGGGAACTGGGTTTTATTGAAGATAAGCAACAGTCATTAAATTTATTTAAAGAGTTAGTTGAGAAAGATTATATTCGCTATGAAGATATTCATTTAAAAAAATCTAATGGAGAATTGATTGAGGTAGAGTTTGTTAGTAATGCTTATTTTGTCAATCAGCAAAAGGTTATACAATGCAATATTCGTGATATCTCTGCTAGGGTCAAGAATACTTATCTAGAAAAAGAAATAGCTTCTTTAAAGATACAAAACCTCAATGCCATTATTGATTGTTTATCTGCAATTATTGAATCACGCGACCCTTATACTTCGGGTCATCAATTTAGAGTGGCCGATTTAGCTGTCCAGATTGCAAAATATATGAAATTGCCTGAGAAGAGAATTTTGGGAGTCCACTATGCAGCTATTTTACATGATATTGGTAAATTTAAGATTCCTATTGAATTATTGGTTAAACCTCAAAAATTATCTCCTGCAGAATATAATTTAGTTCAATTGCATCCAGAGGCGGGGGCTGAAATCTTAAAATATTTAAATTTTGAGCAAGATATTGCTCGTTATGTTTCAGAACATCATGAACGATTAGATGGGTCTGGATATCCCAAAGGATTGAAATCTGAACAAATTTCTTTAGAAGCAAAAATTATAGCTGTTGCTGATGTCATGGAGGCTATGTCAAGTTATCGACCTTATCGGCCGGCACTGGGTATTCGTGAATCTTTAAAAGAAATCATAAAAAACCAAGGTAAATTATATGATGTTGATGTCGTAAATGCTTGCATACAGCTTATTCTAACAGAGGATTATGCTTTTCCTGTTCCAAAAATGATAGAACAAATATCTGGCGTATGGTGGTAAAATAGATTATCTATGATTGGATTCTTTAGTTTCTTGCAATGATTGCTCAATAGAACAACAAAGATTATAATTCTATTATATAAATAATGAGGTTGATGATATGCGTGTGATGTTAGTAGGTAATCCAAATGCAGGCAAATCTACTTTATTTCATGCACTCACTCAACATGCATTGATTAATTCTGAGGCTCAAGAGGCTTACAGTCCTTTATTACCCGATACCCAGTTTATTGATTTACCAGGATTTTATAGTCTCAATAGTGGACAAACTCCAAGTCTTTCTATGCAGTTTGCCGCCCAGGAATTACTCAATAATCCACCTGATTTATTCATTAATGTCGTTAATGTGACTGAATTGGAAAAGCAACTGCTTTTGACAACCCAATTACTAGAATTAGGTATTCCTTTGGTGGTCTTACTGACGCATCAAGATAAATGCACCCAAGCTTGCAATGAAGGTTTGCTATCTCAGCGATTAGGCGTACCCGTTTTTGCATTAAAAGATTACCAAGCCACCCAAATTCGGGCATTAAGTTCTTGGCTACAATCAAAAATGACAGTCAAGCCCAAAATGATTTTGCCCTGGCCTAAAACCATTGCGCATTATTTTCCTGAAGATTTACAGGTAGGCCAATCTTTATTTGCTTTAAGACGATATTTAGAAAGTGCAGATAGGTTTCGTAGTCTGGATTCTGTGACCGATGATTTATATCAAAAAATTGCTCATATTGCATTGATTGATTTAGAGACACTCAAGGCGTTGGATGTCGAATTGGTCATGATGGACAGCCGTTATGCCTTTGTTCATCAAATTGTTCAAGTGGTGATGCCTGCCCAAACCCCTAAACAACAATCCTGGACTCGCAAACTCGATAAAGTGCTTTTACATCGCTTCTGGGGTTGGCCAATTTTTCTAATGATTTTATGGGCTTTTTTCTCCTTAGCCATTGATATCGGAGGTGGTTTACAACAGACCTTGACCGGGCAGTGTGAATGGTTTTTTAAATACCCCGTCAGTGGTTTTTTACAACGGCTGGGTGCTTTGAACTGGGTCAAATGGTTGCTGGTGGATGGTTTGGGAACCGGCATTGCTACAATGCTAAGCTTTTTACCAGTCATGGGCTTGATGAATTTATTTTTAACTTTACTTGAAGCCAGTGGATATATGTCTCGTGTGGCATTTTTATTTGAACGCATGATGAGAAGTATTGGCTTACCGGGTAAAGCATTTTTACCTTTATTGATTGGATTTGGTTGTAATGTGCCAGCCATCATGTCTGCAAGAATGGTCGATGGCTCAAGAGAGCGTTTATTAACTGTTTTACTGAGTCCTTTTATGTCATGCAGTGCACGTTTAACCATTTATGCCGTGTTTGCTAGTTTATTTTTCCCGCAAAGTGGTGGCTTGGTCGTGTTATCCTTGTATCTATTAGGGATAGTGATGGCTATTTTAACAGGACTTCTTTTAAGAAAATTTTGGTTAACCGGTCAATCAGCCCCTTTAATGATGGATTTACCTTTATATAAAATTCCAAAAATGAAACGCCTGTTGAAGGATGTGTATTTACGCTTAAAGCTATTTTTAATCCGGTCAGGCGCTTTAGTTGTTCCATTTTGTGCAGTCTTAGGTACTTTTCAGGCGGCTGTTCAGCATGGTTGGATGATTTCTGAAGGGTTTAAAACCCTTCTGTGGCAGATTTGGCAAAGTGGTTTGCATCCCATTTTTGCGCCTTTGGGGGTGAGTCTTGAAAATTGGCCGGCAGCAGTTAGTCTTTTAACGGGTACGATGGCCAAAGAAATTGTAGTGG
Organism: Legionellales bacterium; assembly: GCA_003489505.1. Taxonomy (GTDB): domain Bacteria; phylum Pseudomonadota; class Gammaproteobacteria; order Legionellales; family Legionellaceae; genus UBA2653. Next base: position 10,965 of record DNMA01000114.1, read on the forward strand.
CAACACTCAACACCTTGTACGGACAAATGCCTAATATTCTACAAAATCCAGCCATTACGGTTGCCCATCATCATTGGGTGTTCCTTGATCAGTGGATGGTGTTGCCTGCGAGTATGACCGAGCATTTAACGGCTCATTCCAGTCGTGCTTTGATGTGGGCGTTTGGTGGACCTGCGGCAGCTTATAGTTATTTATTATTTGTATTATTGTATATTCCTTGTATTTCTACTTTGGCAATCATTCGACAAGAAGTTGGATTTTTCTGGCAATGGTTTGCTTTAATTTGGTCCTTAATTTTGGCTTATTCTGTTGCTTCTTTATTTTATCAAACGGCCACCTATAGTTTACATCCTTTACAAACGATCAGTTGGTGGGGGGGGATGACTTTGGTGTGGGTTATTATCATATTGTTGTTTCATTATTGGAAACCCAAATATGCTAAGCAATATTAGAGAATTCATTCAGCAAAATCAGATGGTAACACAAGAGCAATTAGCCCGAGAATTTCAAATGAGTTACAGCGCTTTAGAGCCTATTCTTGATTTATTGATTGTGCGGCAAGAAATTAGAAAAATAGAGGGCGAGTTGTGCGGTAAACGCTGTGGTGATTGTGAAGCGCCCATTTATTATGAATGGCTAAAAAAATCTTAGTTTTCTTCAGATTCTTTCATTCTTGAAACAACCAGGCCAGAAACTTTTTTCATCATCCATTCTATGGAGCTGATGGCAAGTACTGCCACAACAATTAAAAATAACTTCATTTTCATCTCGAATTCCTTTTCAATTTAAGACGGGTATTTTTAAATTTAATACATTTAAACAAGAAAAGCAAATTTTGATGCTTATGTTTTTTTTTAGTTGAAAATGAGCTTATTTATTGTCACTAGATTTCATAGAAATCATATAGAAAGAAAATAAATAATAATTGGTTAATTATGCTCAGCAAGTTTTTAAAATAATTTATTTGATTTTTTAGTCTTCATATTCGACAAATCCCAAGTGGTTTTGTATGCTTATAAAATAAGGTTATTTAAGGATAGATAGATTCATGCCTAAAAAGAACAAAGAAGAAGAGTTAATAAAAAAAACAACTGATGAGTCATCTCCTTCGCATGAAGATAGTCCTGAAGAGATTGCTGCAGCAAAAGCGCTTTTGGAAGAATTAGGTCAGTCTGATGAGATTGCTGAGTGGTTTAGTGAAGAGAAGCCCAAAGCGCCTGTCAGTCACCATCCACTTGAGCCGATTAAAGGCATGGTTTTTTTAAAACAAACTTTAGCCTATATTGAAATTCGAATTGAGGATGAGGCCTTTGTTTTGAAAGAAGAGCCTATGATTTTTGCACCACAGGCAGTGGATGGAAATCCTGAAGAAATGGAATTTGTTTACCCCATCTATGATTTTGGAGATAGATTGATTGCCAGTAAAGGAACAGAGAGTCTTTTTAGTGGACAATCAATGATTAAAATGTTTTATACTATCGATAAAATGATAAGTATTTGGTACGAAAAAATTAAACAAAAAGAAGAGTCAGGTGGTAAAAAAGGTAAGGGTGGAACTGGTGAGGTTAAAGTTTACTTAGATGGTTTTGAACTTTGTCTTCGTAAGGCTTTTGAGGTTATTATTAATTTGGCTGATAACTGGATTGTTATGAATTATGATCCAGGAGAATGGGGAAATCGTTACTTGGAGATTTTGCAAAAATTGAATGAAAAAGGTTATTCTTATCCACCTCCAGCCCCAAGAGATTACTACCGTTATGGAGTACATGGGAAAAAAACCAAAATATCTACCCCATAATGAAAAATTTGTACCAATTATGGGAGGGATTTTTTAAAAAAATATGTTATATTTGTCGGTTGAACTTAAAAAGTTTTAATTTTTTGCTAAATTGTTTTTTTTAAGACAAAGGTTTGATAAAAACCAACCAAATTATGCAAGGATATGAACCAATGAATAAGAAGCGTCCGATAAATTTAGATCTTACCACTTTGCATTTTCCAGTGATGGCTATCACTTCGATTATGCATAGAATTTCGGGTATACTGGTATTTGTATTATTACCCTTTATGCTCTTCTACTTTCAGCAGTCAGTGCGAACTGCCGAATCCTTTAATCATCTTCAGGATATTTTAGTCAGTCCATTCCATCGATTAGTCTTATGGGCATTTTTATCCGCACTCAGCTATCATTTTATGGCAGGGGTAAGACATATTATTGCTGACTATGGCTATGGCGAAACGGTGAATACTGCGAAAAAAACAGCCTGGGTTTTATTATCATTAACAGTCATCACAACAGTCGGTTTAGGAGTATGGATATGGTAACCAATGTCACAAGTTTAACTGGCAATGGCTTAAAAGATTGGTTGATACAACGTGTGAGTGCTATTGTTTTAGGTTTATATTTTGTTTGGATGATTGCTTTTTTTGTGATGCATCCGCATGTCACTTACGAGCAGTGGACTGCTTTTGTGCATTGTAAGACATTTATGGTGATTAATGTCATTACCATGCTGAGTTTAGTTTTACATGCTTGGATAGGTTTGTGGACTGTCACCACTGACTATCTCAAAGATACCTTTATTCGACTGCCAATTCAGATGCTAATCATTTTTTCTTTGATTGGTTTAATGATTTGGTTTTTTATGATTTTGTGGAGTTAAAATTATGGCTTGGCCACGTCAAACATTTGATGCAGTGATTATCGGCGCTGGTGGTGCAGGTATGCGAGCTGCATTACAATTAGCGAATTCAGGCTTAAAAGTTGCCTTATTATCTAAAGTGTTTCCAACACGTTCTCATACTGTTTCGGCTCAGGGCGGTATTACAGTAGCCTTAGGGAACTCAGATGAAGATGATTGGCGTTGGCACATGTATGATACTGTCAAAGGTGCTGACTACATCGGCGACCAAGATTGTATCGAATATCTTTGTAAAACAGGTCCGGAAGTGGTCTATGAATTAGAGCATATGGGCTTACCATTTTCTCGTATGGACAATGGTAAAATTTATCAAAGACCTTTTGGTGGCCAATCAAAAAACTTTGGTGGTGAACAAGCCGCTCGAACTGCAGCAGCAGCTGATAGAACCGGCCATGCCTTATTACATACTTTATATCAACAAAATATTAAAGCACACACCCATGTATTTAGTGAATGGTATGCACTTGATTTTGTCATGAACGCGCAAGGCAAAATTGCAGGTGTCATGGCTTTATGTATTGAAACGGGTGAAGTGGTTTTCTTTGAAACCCGAGTTTGTATTTTAGCCACCGGTGGTGCAGGTCGAATTTTCCAATCCACAACCAATGCTCATATTAATACGGGTGACGGCTTTGGTATGGTATTAAGAGCCGGCATTCCATTACAAGATATGGAAATGTGGCAATTTCACCCAACCGGTATTGCTGGAGCTGGTACATTAGTGACCGAAGGTTGCCGTGGTGAAGGTGGTTATCTCATCAATAAAGATGGTGAACGTTTCATGGAACGTTATGCGCCTCATGCCAAAGACTTAGCATCTCGTGACGTAGTTGCCCGCTCAATTGCTTTAGAAATTCGAGCAGGACGCGGTTTTGTTAGCGAGTTCTCTGTACCGCATGTCAAATTGAAATTAGATCATCTTGGTGCTGACTTAATTAAGAGCCGTTTACCAGGAATTCGTGAGTTATCAATTGAGTTTGCAGGTGTAGACCCTATTGTTGAACCGATTCCTGTGGTTCCAACCTGTCATTATGCCATGGGTGGAATTCCTACCAATGTGCATGGTCAAGTCATTAAGCATGCCCATGGTCGAGATGAAGTGGTTGAAGGCCTTTATGCAGTGGGTGAATGTGCATGCGTATCGGTGCATGGCGCTAACCGTTTAGGCGGTAACTCCTTATTAGACTTGGTGGTCTTTGGTCGAGCGGCCGGTCTTCATGTTTCAACCAATGATTTACCTGAATTTGCGGGTGCGAGCCAACAAGATCTTGAGGTTGCGATGGCGCGATACATGCGTTGGGAAAATTCAACAAAAGGTGATACTATTCCACAACTTCGTGCAGAAATGCAAAAAATCATGCAAGACGATTTTGGTGTATTCCGTACTGGTGATGTCATGGAAAAAGGTATCAAACGACTTGATGCATTACGTGAACGATTAGCAAGTGCTTATCTCGATGATAAGAGTAAAATTTTCAATACTGAACGTATTGCAGCACTAGAATTAGATAACTTAATGGCTACAGCTTACGCTACTGCTAAAAGTGCCTTATCCAGAACTGAAAGTCGTGGTGCACATAGTCGGGAAGATTATCCAAAACGTGATGATGCAAATTGGATTAAGCACACTTTATATTTTGCAGCAGAAGATTCTATCGACTTCAGACCTGTCAATATGCAACCTAAGTTTGTACCGCCTTTTGAACCAAAAGAGCGTGTTTATTAAGAGGATTTCGAATTATGGCTGATCATCAAATTGTGAAGGTATCAATTTATCGATTTAATCCAGAAGTGGATCACAAGCCTTACATGCAGGATTTTAACATTCAGGTAGAAAAGGGCTCTGATCCTAAAATTTTAACCTTGCTAGAGCGTTTAAAAGCAGAGCAAGACCCGACATTAACCTTCCGTCGCTCTTGTCGAGAAGGCGTATGTGGTTCTGATGGTATGAACATCAATGGTAGCAATGGCTTGGCCTGTATTAGTGCCTTTTCAAAGTTCAAGTCCAATACCATTATCGTTCGTCCTTTACCAGGTTTCCCTGTGATTCGTGACTTAGTTGTAGATATGACTCAATTTTATCAACAATATGAGCGTATTGAGCCTTACTTGCAACCCGCTGCGGAAGCACCCGCGACAGAACGTTTACAATCGCCTGAAGACAGAGAAAAACTGGATGGCTTGTATGAATGTATTTTATGTGCGTGTTGCACCAGCTCTTGTCCTTCATTCTGGTGGAATCCTGATAAATTTGTAGGACCTGCGGGCTTATTACAAGCATGGCGATTTCTTGCAGATAGTCGCGATGATGCAACCCAAAAACGTTTAGCAGGTTTACAAGATCCATTCAGCGTATTTCGTTGTCGAACCATTATGAACTGCGCCAGTGTTTGTCCAAAAGGTTTGAATCCAACAGCCGCCATTGGTGAAATTCGAAAATTAATGCTAGATAAGCAAAGCTGATTAAATTGGAGCAAGATGTGATGAGTAGTATGCAGGAATTATTGAAAAATAGTTATCTTTCTGCTGGCAGTATGGCCTATATTGATGAACTGTATGATGATTATTTAGAAAATGCTCAACAAGTTCCCCAAGACTGGCGAAAATTGTTTGATCAATTCTCCCAGGGGGCAGGTGTTGAATCGCCTAACCGTGATATTGTTGAATATTTCAAACAATTGGTGCAGAACAAAACGCAAATGAGTGCAGCGCCAGGATGTGAAAAACAAGCTGAAGTGACTGATTTAGTGAACTCATTCAGAGCTTATGGTCATTTAATGGCGCAACTCGACCCATTGGGTTTACAAACGCCAAAAGCTTTAAATTCCTTAACGCCTGAAAAACATGGTCTTTCATTAGCAGATAATCAAAAATATTACGTCAGCGCATCTTTATCGAAAGAGCCTTTGGCTTTGAATCAATTATTAGATGTTTTGAAGAAAACATATTGTGGTAGCATCGGTTTAGAATATATGCACATTACCGATGAAACTGAAAAAAACTGGTGGCAAGAGCGTTTTGAAACCCATCAAGGTCGTTTGAATTTTACCGCAGAATCTAAAAAAGAACTATTAAAAGAGCTGATTGCTGCCGATGGTTTTGAGCGTTATTTACACACTCGATTTGTAGGGCAAAAGCGATTTTCTTTAGAAGGTGGTGATGCCTTAATTCCAATGTTAAAAAATTTATTACGTCGCTCTTGTGAAGAAAATGTTTCAGATGTTGTGATTGGTATGGCGCATCGTGGACGTTTAAATGTTTTAATTAATATCGTTGGTAAAGCACCCAAGATTCTTTATGATGAATTCCAAGGTCAATACGATGAAACCCGTACGGGTGACGTGAAATACCATTTAGGTTACTCCAGCGATTTAGTGTTTGATAAAGATAAATCGATTCATACGGTTTTAGCTTTTAACCCTTCACATTTAGAAATCATAGGACCTGTGGTTGAAGGCTCTGTTCGTGCAAAATTATGTCGTTACAATGATTTAGATCAAAAAGAACTTGTTGTCCCTGTTGTGATTCATGGTGACTCAGCCTTTACCGGCCAGGGTGTTGTCATGGAGACCTTTAACTTCTCTCAAGCCAGACATTACTGTACAGGTGGTACGGTACATATCGTGATTAATAACCAAGTGGGTTTTACCACTAACTTAGTAGTGGATACCCGTTCTTCAAATTACTGCACAGACATTGCTAAAATGGTTCAAGCACCTGTTCTACATGTGAATGGTGACGACCCAGAAGCGGTAATTTTTGCGACAGAACTGGCTTTAAGTTATCGTATGAAATTTAAGCGCGATGTGGTCATTGATTTAGTTTGTTATCGTCGACAAGGTCACAACGAAGCCGATGAGGCCGCTTTGACACAACCATTGATGTATCAAATTATTCGTCAACATCCCGTCTTAAGAGAAATCTATGCAAAACAATTGATTGCGCAAGGCATCATTGATGATACTTGGTATAAAGCAGAGGTTGATAGTTATCGTAACGCCATGGATAAAGGTGAGCCATTAGTTGAAAGTTTACCTCAACCTAAAAATGGTGATAGACATGTTCGCTGGGATTCTTATCTCAATACCGAATGGACTGCTCCTGCCAAAACGGGTGTGTCATCTAAAGTATTACAAGATACTATGAAAAAGATGACGACTGTTCCTGAAGGGTTTACTTTGCACTCTGTTGTTCAAAAAACCATTACGGACCGATTGGCCATGGTTGAAGGTAAAATGCCTTTGAACTGGGGTTGTGCGGAATCTTTAGCATTTGCAACTTTACTAGAAGATGGTTATGAAGTACGTTTATCAGGCCAAGATTGTGGTCGTGGTACTTTCTCACATCGACATGCAGTATGGCATGATCAAAAAACCGGTGCTTGCTATATTCCTTTAGAGCAATTCGTTTCTAAGCCTAATCATCCGTTTACGGTCATTGATTCCGTATTATCTGAAGAGGCTGTTTTAGCATTTGAATACGGTTATGCCGCTTCAGAACCTGAAGCACTGGTGATTTGGGAAGGTCAGTTTGGTGACTTTGCCAATGGTGCACAGGTTGTGATTGACCAGTTTATTAGCTCTGGTGAACAAAAATGGGGTCGTTTGTGTGGCATAACCATGTTTTTACCACATGGTTATGAAGGTCAAGGTCCAGAACACTCATCAGCGCGTTTAGAACGCTTTATGCAATTATGTGCAGAGCACAACATGCAAGTTTGTGTACCTTCAACACCGGCACAAATTTTCCATTTGATGCGCCGACAAATGATTCGTCCTTATCGTAAGCCTTTAGTAGTCATGACACCAAAAAGTTTATTACGTCATCGTTTAGCGGTATCGACAATGGATGATTTAGTTCATGGTCAATTCCAAAATATTATTCCGGAAGTGGAAAATCTTGCTGCAGAAAAAGTTAAAAAAATCATTCTATGCTGTGGTAAGGTTTACTATGACTTGTTACAAGCCAGAATGGATAAGCAAATCAATGATGTTGCCATTATTCGAATTGAACAATTGTATCCATTCCCTGAAGAGGAATTAAAGCAAGCTTTAGCGCCTTATAAAAATGCTAAAGAAATCATCTGGTGTCAGGAAGAGCCTAAGAACCAAGGCGCTTGGTTTACTTCTGAACATCATATGAAAGCTTGTTTGAAGGATTCACAAACCTTAACTTATATTGGTCGAGAATTTGCAGCAGCACCTGCAGTTGGTAGCCCTTATTTGCATGCGAAACAACAGCAAGCATTTATTGATGCAGCATTTCTAAGCGAAAATAAATAATTTGAAAGAAAAAGGAATCCATATGTCTATAGAAGTAAAAGTTCCTGCGTTACCCGAGTCGGTTGCTGATGCAACCATCGCCTCTTGGCATAAAAAAGTTGGCGACCGTGTCAGTCGTGATGAAAACCTCGTGGATTTAGAAACTGATAAGGTGGTTTTAGAAGTTCCTGCTCCTGCTGATGGTGTCATTACTGAAATTTTAGCTGCAACAGGCGATGTCGTTAAATCGGGCGTCTTATTGGCTAAAATTGAAGAAGGTAGTGTAGAAGCTAAAGCGCCAGTGGCTCCCGCTCCAGCTGTGGCTGAAGAAAAACCAGCATCTAGCAGTGCACAAGCTCAAGGCCCTGCAGTACGTCGTTTAGTCGGTGAAAACGATATGACCACTCAAGATATTAGCCATTTAGCAAAAGATGGTCGCGTGAAAGCTGCTGATGTGAGAGAATTTGTTTCGACTCAAGCGAAAGCACCTGTTTCAGGTTCTTTCCGTGAAGAAAAGCGTGTTCCAATGACTCGTCTTCGTGCCAAAATTGCTGAGCGTTTGGTACAAGCTTCTACAGAAACCGCCATGTTAACAACTTTCAATGAAGTGAATTTACAAGCGGTGATGGATTTAAGAGCAAAATATCAAGACCAATTTGTGAAAAAACACAATGTGAAATTAGGCTTTATGTCCTTTTTCACCAAAGCGGTCGTCGCTGCATTGAAAAAATTCCCATCAGTGAATGCATCAGTCGATGGTCAAGATATCGTTTATCATGGTTATTTCGATATTGGTATTGCAGTTTCTACTGAACGTGGTTTAGTCGTTCCTGTTTTAAGAAATGCAGATACTTTATCTTTAGCTGAAATTGAGTTACAAATTCAAGACTTTGCTGCTAAAGCGAGAACCGGTAAATTATCGATAGAAGATATGCAAGGGGGTACATTTACCATTACCAATGGCGGTATCTTTGGTTCAATGTTATCAACACCTATTATCAATCCTCCACAAACCGGCATTTTGGGTATGCATAAAATTATGGAGCGCCCAGTTGCTGAAAATGGTCAGGTTGTTATTCGCCCAATGATGTATTTGGCGTTATCATACGATCATCGTTTAGTCGATGGTAAAGAATCCGTTCAATTCTTAGTAAGTGTGAAGGAAATGTTAGAAGATCCTGCTCGCTTTCTACTAGATTTATAATAGAGGAATAATTCCATGAATTTGCATGAATATCAGGCAAAAATTTTATTTAAGCAATTTGGTTTACCTGCGCCTAAAGGCGGGGTGGCTTTTAATCCTGCTGAAGCAGTACAGGTTGCACAACAATTAGGTAGTGGTCCATGGGTTGCTAAAGCGCAAGTACACGCTGGTGGTCGCGGTAAAGCAGGTGGTGTGAAAGTTGTTAAAACCACTGATGAATTAATAGATTTTTGCCAAAAATTATTAGGCACTAACTTAGTAACTTATCAAACAGATGCCAATGGTCAACCCGTATCGGCTATTTTAGTTGAAGAAACTTGTGCAATTGCTCGTGAATTGTATTTAGGTGCGGTCATTGATAGAGGTTGTGGCAAGATGGTTATCATGGCTTCAACCGAAGGTGGCGTGGATATTGAAAAAATCGCCGAAGAAACGCCTGAAAAGATTCTAAAAGTTGAAGTGGACCCAATGTTAGGTGTGATGCCATATCAAGCGCGCGAAGTCGGCTTTCAATTAGGTTTAAGCTTAGAGCAAATCGGTGTATTCACTAAATTGATGATGAACTTAGGTAAAATGTGCACTGAATGTGACTTAAGCCTTTTAGAAATCAATCCATTGGTAGTGAGTCAAACTGGTGAATTATTGTGTCTAGACGGTAAAATCAATATTGATGACAATGCTTTATACCGTCACCCAGAATTAAAAGCGATGCGTGATCCTTCTCAAGAGGATGAACGTGTAAACCGTGCTCACGATTGGGAATTAAACTACATTCCTTTAGAAGGTGATATCGGTTGTATGGTCAATGGTGCAGGTCTTGCGATGGCAACCATGGACGTGATTCAGTTATATGGTGGAAAACCTGCAAACTTCCTCGATGTGGGCGGTGGTGCAACCAAAGAACGAGTTGCTGAAGCTTTAAAAATCATTCGTGCTGATGAAAATGTTAAAGGTATTTTAGTGAATATCTTTGGTGGTATCGTGCGTTGTGATTTGATTGCTGAAGGTATCTTAGCAGCTGTTGCTGAAATTAAATTAGATATACCAGTGGTTGTTCGTTTAGAAGGAACCAATGCTGCGGCGGGTGCAAAACTCTTGGATGAAAGCTCCATGAACGTGATTGCCGCAAATAGTTTAGATGATGCTGCACAAAAAATTGTAGCAGCCGTTAAGAATCGCTAAGAGGTGAAGTATGAGTATTCTTATTAATTCAGCAACAAAAGTTCTTTGCCAAGGCTTTACAGGCAAACAAGGCACCTTTCATAGTGAAGGTGCACTAGCCTATGGTACCAAATTAGTCGGTGGTGTGACTCCAGGTAAAGGCGGTCAAACCCATTTAGGTCTCCCCGTTTTCAATACCGTGCGTGAAGCGGTTGCAGAAACAGGTGCCGATGCGACCATGATTTATGTTCCAGCGCCGTTTTGTAAAGACTCGATTTTAGAAGCCGCCGATGCGGGTATCCCTTTAATTGTTTGTATTACTGAAGGCGTGCCTGTTCAAGACATGTTGGAGGTTAAGCAATATTTAAATCAACATACCTATAGTCGTTTAATTGGACCGAACTGCCCAGGTGTGATTACGCCCGGACAATGTAAAATGGGTATTATGCCAGGTAGCATTCATTTGCCTGGTAAAGTGGGTATTGTTTCTCGCTCAGGTACTTTAACTTATGAAGCGGTGAAGCAAACTACTGATAAAGGCTTTGGTCAAAGTACTTGTGTTGGTATTGGTGGCGACCCCATTCCTGGTAGTAACTTTATCGATATTTTAAGCTTATTCGAACATGACCCTCAAACTGAAGCCATCATTATGGTTGGTGAAATTGGTGGTACAGCTGAAGAAGAAGCTGCTGAGTTTATTAAAGCGCATGTGACTAAACCTGTTGTATCTTACATTGCCGGTGTCACAGCACCTCCTGGAAAGCGTATGGGGCATGCTGGTGCGATTATTGCTGGTGGTAAAGGAACTGCTGCTGACAAATTCAAAGCATTAGAAGCCGCAGGCGTTAAAACAGTGCGTTCTCCAGCTGAATTAGGCGATGCTGTCGCTGAAGTAACTGGCTGGAAATAATGTCTGAAAAACTGGATTTGGCTCATATTCGTCGTGATTATGAGTCTTTACCTTTGAGTCAATCGGATTGCTTAGCAAATCCGATTGAACAATTTCAAGTATGGTTTGAAGAGTGGTTAAAAACCAATCCATTTGAACCCACCGCCATGTCTTTATCCACTGTTGATGAATCAGGCTGTCCAGATAGCCGAATTGTACTATTAAAAGATATTTGGGAAGAGCGATTTGTATTTTTTACCAATTATCATAGTGCGAAAGGCCATCAAATTGAAAAAAATCCACATGTAGCCTTGTTGTTTTATTGGCCAGAACTTTATCGAGAAGTTCGCATTCGTGGTACAGCTTCATTTTTGCCTGTATCTCGTTCAGATGATTACTTTGCAAGCAGACCCTTTGATAGCCAATGTAGCGCTGTCGTTTCTCCGCAAAGTCAAGTCATCGATAATATTCAAAAACTTCAAGAAAACCTAGCGGCGGCACAAAAACAGTATCAGTCGAAAAATATTCCCCGTCCACCACATTGGGGTGGGTATGCTGTCACGGCTTTTGAGATTGAATTTTGGCAAGGACAAAAAGGCCGTTTTCACGACCGTTTTCGTTATCGAATTCAAAAAGGCCAATGGGTGATTGAGCGTTTAGCCCCTTAAATTTACATAGAAAAACTACGGCGAGTCGATGGACCCGTCATGACTGCAACAATCTCACCACAACCTAATCGACTGGCTTTTTCAGAGGCGGTTTCCATTTTATTAATTTCTTCATCAAACAAAAACATCAACGAGCTTTCGTAGGGTAATGGGAGGTCTATTTGAGCACCAAGACTCATGAAATAAGAAATTTTTTCGATTTCGGCATCGAGTTGAATATGGTTGAATAAAATTGTTGATAGGCTCATGACCCAACGGGGATGAGTCATTAATTTTTCAACGATATGGGGTTGGGGTTTTTCGTGTTCTAAAAGTAATTCAAAAATCATTAAGCGCTCAGATTCTGATAAACGCGCATTAATGCATAAAGTC
>DNMA01000008.1 GCA_003489505.1 Legionellales bacterium
ACATTAAGAGTGCTGCACTAAAAGATCACGTTAAATCAAATTTAAGATCGATAGCTCCTAATGCGGTTTTTAATTTCATTTAAGTACGAAGTTAAGATTATCAACAACAATCAAAAATATAATCGCTTAACAGAATTTTTTTCCAACTGGCTTCAGATGAAAAAGGTTCGTTCATTAATCATATTGTATACAAGAAAAAACCTAATCTTGCTTAAGCAACATGATGTAGGCGCGCTAATTTCAAACTTACATACCGGTTTAAAGAAACTCCGGCCTCACTGGCTTCTAATGCTAGCTCACGGTGCAGTTCTGGAGGTACTCTGACAAGGAATTTTCCGCTAAAGTGTTTTGTAGCTATAGCTTCAGGAATAGGTTCTTTGTGTTGTTCCATGTCTATGAGCTTTTCTGCAACCAGCTTACGGATACCTTTAAAAGCAGCATCTTGGGATTTACCAAGCCAACTTAAACTTGGAAATTCTGCACAAAACCCTACAAATTCATTATCATCATCTGACCATGTTACTCTATAACTATATTTGTCCAGCATTTTTTATCACCTCTAGCTTATCGACAGCTGCTAGTAAATGTGACCAAATTATAGCAAATAGTATCAATAATGATACTATAAATCAAACAGAGCATGAAAAAGTCTTGGAGTTGGCACTTTAAAGTTTGGGCAATCAATCGTTAGCAGTTTATCTGACTAATAAGAATGCGATAAGTTTTAGATGGTTTAATGTATGAATTATTTTTCTAAACCAATTAATCGAGGTGGGCAAAAATATGCATTTCCAACATTGGTGATATTGGTTTGCTGCGAACGTCCTGCGCCATACCCATCACCATCTGAACTATAAGAGCCGGTAATACCTGCTCGACTTGTAATAATTTGTACATAGTTTGCATGTAATTTTAAAGCTTCATTTTTCAGATCATTCATCGCCCCCACTTCTAAATTTCGATTAGAAGTAAAGCCGCCTGTAAAAGCATTACCTTGATGGCCATACACTTGCCCCTTATACCGGCACCCTTGAGGCGCCGAATTAGGAGAGGCAATCACTTGATTGGCTTCAGGTAAAATTGGAATAGCCTGACATCCTGATAATAACACCAGTAAGCAAGCATAGTTTAAATGTCTCATTTAATCATGCACCTCTGACATTAAGCTCGCATTCCCTCCTGCAGCCGTTGTATCAACGGTGAACGTTCTTTCATGACAGAGTCTCAAAAGATAGAAAGGACCACCCGCTTTAGGACCAGTTCCAGATAAACCTTCACCACCAAAGGGTTGTAAACCGACCACCGCACCAATCATATTACGATTAATATACATATTTCCAACATGGGCGTGACGACGAACATAGTCCACTGTCTCATTGATTCGGCTTTGAACGCCTAAGGTCAAGCCATAACCTGAAGCATTGATTTGTTCGATGACTTCAGGCAATTGGTTCGCTTCATAAGTAATAATGTGTAAAACCGGACCAAATATTTCTTTGCTTAAAACATTCATAGAAGGAATTTCAATGGCAATCGGACGAATAAAATGACCTTGAGCAACATTCGATTCAATTTCTGCTTCGTAAATCACTTCAAATTGTTTTTTCATTCCATCAATATGCTCTTGTAATACTTTCAAAGCATCGTTATCAATAACAGGGCCAACATCGGTGGTTAAATACATCGGATTACCCACACGCAATTGTGCCATCGCCCCTTGTAATAACTTTTTAAATCGTGGATACACATCTTTTTGGATATATAAAACACGTAAAGCTGAGCAACGTTGTCCTGCACTGCCAAAAGCGGAAGACATCACATCAGTGGTGACCTGCTCAAGTAATGCCGAGGAGTCCACAATCATCGCATTCATCCCACCCGTTTCTGCAATTAAAGGCACAATTGGGCCTTCTTTATTTGCAAGAGCCTTTTGAATAATTTGAGCAGTTTGAGTGGAACCGGTAAAAATAACGCCTGAGCAACGCTTATCTTCAATTAATGCTTGTCCAACAATTTCTCCTCGACCAGGCAAAAACTGCATCACAGATTTTGGAACACCTGCGTGCCAAAGCAATTCAGTCGCCAATGCACCAACCAATGAAGTTTGCTCTGCAGGTTTAGCCAAAACACAATTACCGGTGACCAAGGAAGCCACCACTTGTCCAACAAAAATGGCTAAGGGGAAGTTCCATGGAGAAATACAAACCATAATGCCACGGCCATGAAGTGATAACTCATTGGTTTCACCTGTATAACCTTTTAAACTCATTGGTTTTTGCATTAATTGTCTTGCTTGGCTGGCATAATAACGACAAAAATCTACTGCTTCGCGAACTTCTGCGATGCCGTCATACATATTTTTACCTGCTTCAAAACAAGTTAATGCCAAAAATTCATGGCAATGTTCTTCGAGTAAATCAGCAAATTTTTCAATGATAGAAGCTCGATGTTCTACATCGGTTTTATTCCAGGAAGCAAAAGCTTTTTGCGCTGCTTCATATGCATTTTCAACATCTTGGGTATCTGCAAAATAAACCTGGCCCACAAGATGTTTACTATCTTGAGGAGAATAGATGCTCAAGGCTTTTGCTTGTTGTTCCGGTGGGTTTTCAAGCATCGGACCTGCCTGCCAGTTTTTTTGTAAAAATGGTTCAAAATCTTTTTGTAATTTTGCCATCAATAAGCGGTCAGACCAGTCAATTCCTCTTGAGTTTTGGCGCTCTGGTAAAAAGATTGCCCATGGCAAAGGAATGTTATGATTAATTAAAGATAAAGCATGTCTTGCTTGAGAAACAGGGTCTTCAATTAATACATCGATGGGTTGAGTTTCATCGATAATACGATTCACAAAAGATGAGTTAGCTCCGTTTTCTAATAAACGACGCACCAAATAAGGTAATAACTCTTCATGACTACCAACAGGCGCATAAACTCGACACTGAATACCTAAGCGTTCTGCGGGTACAATTTGTTCATACAACTCTTTACCCATGCCATGAAGACACTGAAACTCAAAATCTCGATAAGAACCCACAATCTCTAAAATCATGGCCGCAGAGTAAGCATTATGAGATGCAAACTGTGGGTAGAGGTAGTCGGTATAGGTTAATAATTTCTTCGCACAAGCTTGGAAAGAAACATCAGTGAATACTTTTCTAGTAAATACAGGATATTCAATTAAACCCTGCATTTGCGATTTTTTGATTTCACTATCCCAGTATGCACCCTTAATGAGGCGAACCATGATTCGACGACCACCTTTCTTGGCTAACTCAGCGACCCAGTCGATGACATCAAAAGCACGCTTTTGATAAGACTGTACCGCTAAACCAAAACCTGTCCAGCCTGCAAGACTTTCATGAAGGTAAACATCGCTCATGATATCTAATGATAAATCCAGACGTTCAGATTCTTCAGCATCCACTGTCAAACCAATATTATATTCTTTGGCCAGTTGCGATAATTTTAATAAACGAGCTCCCAGTTCTTTACGAACTAAAGGCGCGAAAGCCTCTTGATATCGAGGATGAAGTGCTGATAATTTCACAGAAATATTTGATTTTTTTTCTGGGCGTTGATGTACATCACAAGACTTACCAAGGCTTGTGATGGCATTAACATAAGATTGCAAATAACGCTCTGCATCTTCTTCAGTTAAAGCTGCCTCTCCCAACATATCAAAAGAATAACGATAGCCAATAGGCTCTTGCTTTTTTGAACGCTTGATGGCTTCATCGATGGTGCGGCCCATCACAAATTGCTTACTGAGAATTTTCATCGCTTGGGCTACAGCTGTTCGTACAAAAGGCTCACCACTGCGATTGACTAAACCACGAAGCACTTGTGTCCAATCACTTTTTTCTTCTTCATCACGTTTTAAAACTTTACCGGTTAGTACCAATGCCCAAGTGGCAGCATTAATAAAAAAGGAATCACTTTGACCGGCTTTTGAGCGCCAATCGGCACTGGTTAATTTATCTCGAATGAGTTTATCGATGGTGAACTGATCAGGCACTCTTAAAAGAGCCTCAGCCAAACACATGAGGGCTATGCCCTCTTGTGTAGATAAGGAGTAGGTGTTTAAAAATGAATCCACACCTACTGCTTTTTTTCTTTGCTGGCGAACTTGTTCAACCAGAAGTCGTGCACGTTGTTTAATTGCTTTTAACTGTTCTTCATCTAAATCAGCATGCTGAATCAGCTGAGAAACAATTTCAAATTCATTGGCACGGTAGGCTTGATTAATGATTGCTCTTTGCATCTCTGGAACATTTAAGCTATAGCGTTGTAACATGTGGACTCTCCTACATCACTTTTTGTTAAAGCATTCTAACCAATGCAACTTTTTTTCTCAATGGACTCGTTTATTATTTTATTTTTAGCGTTTGACCCAGCAAATTCTCTAATTGAATATTGGCCACCTGCACAACAGGTTGTCCTGAAGATTTTATAAACGATGCACTTGCTGTCATCAATCCAGCCTCATTTAAAGTTCTGGCAATCCCATCGGCTTCTTCTTTGCTATGACAAATCAACAAAGCACATTGATTTTTAGGATAAAATTTCCAGGCATTGGCATGGGGATGATACTGATTTAATACCTCAGCCACATCAGGCGCTGCTGATGCCACCCGAAAAATTGATTCTCTCGTTGGCTCTTGAGTCAATTGAGGAATTTCTTGAAATAAGCGCAAGCTATCTTCTGTGCCTAATGGAGCATTTTGTTTCAAGCCCAGT
Organism: Legionellales bacterium; assembly: GCA_003489505.1. GTDB lineage: Bacteria > Pseudomonadota > Gammaproteobacteria > Legionellales > Legionellaceae > UBA2653. The sequence goes on from DNMA01000008.1 coordinate 4,738, forward strand.
TTGATCCTTGCAATTCGATTGGCTTCTTGGAAAATATTATCGATACTTCGTTCAGGGTTTTCTTGATGTTTTTTTAATAAAAACTCAGATAAATTAATATAGACTCTGGTTTTTGCAAAACCTGTTTCATCAATTGGAATAGTTTCTTGCAAACGATTTAAAATCAATTGCACCATTGGCTCTCGGGTTTTAAAAATTAAATTTGTAGCGACCCCATAGTCACTATCATCATCATGTTTCTCTAAGCTATGATAAAAACAAATGGCTGGGTGCTCTAATAATTGAAGTAATAAATTAATAAAACACATCGACGTACGTCCATTGCCATTGGCAAAAGGATGAATCTTGATAACTTGTTGAAAAATAAAAGCCATGAACTGGGCAACAGCTTGAGTATCACTTTTATCCAGTGCATCCAATTGAGCTTTGAATTCAATAAAAAAAGCTTCCATCAAAGCCGGCAATTCCTCAGGGAAAATACAAGGCACCATGAGTTCTTCAACAACATCTTTTTGCTCTGCTGTTAAAGTATCAGTCAGATAGGCTGTATTTAATCGTTCAAGTAATGTGGTCACTCGAACTTGTGCTGCAGTGCCTTCTAAGCTTGCTAAAGAAGAAGGTCGCAAAGTGATATCTGTGCGTTTGTCCATTGAAGCCAGTAGTTTTAAAAAATCATCATATTTTTTTGCCGGCTGTTCAAATTTCTCCACCATATACTCTAGAAAATCAGAGTTTTTCATCGGGAATTTTTTGGCTAAAAACAGCATAATATATTGTAATTCTTCAGAATTTCTTCGGGAAATCACCATGCCACCATCACGGTATACCCCCGCAGGAATATGCATATGACTGGCTAAAGTTTTAAGCATCGAGCGATTAATGTTTAAGAAAATTTCTTTCCACTGCCCAATCTCAATTTCTGCAATATTTCTTCCTCTGAGTTCAGGTAATACCGTATTTTGTAAATGAAGATAGGTATCTAAGACATCATTAAATTGCATGAAACTTGGAATATAATAACTTTCAAAGATTTTTGTTTCATCTTTTTCAGGGGTTTCAGCAACAAAATGATAAATCAATTCTTGAGGAAAGGCGGTTAAACCTTGGACTTTTTCAATAAACATAAATTCTACAACACAGCTAAAAGTGGGACATTTTAACACAGTATGTAATAATAAAAAAATAAACTTAAACCATTTTCATATCTTGTAAAATTAAATTATACATCAGTAAACAAATGGATATGACAAACGCACCTAACAAAAACCAGGGATAGCTGGATATAGTACTATGCGGCAATTCCTCTCTAAAGAGATTAAATAAAACAGAACTTACTAGAAATGAGGTTAAGAATGCCAAAACCAATACATTTACAGGGTCAAATATCACCGAAAACAACCACCCCAAAAATAGGGTCAATATTAAATTGACTTCCTCCCCGCCCTGAAGAGACTAGGATTCCTCTTATCATGGTCAACATGACAGAAGTGGTTCTTGTGGCTTCCGACTCATGTCGTTCACTGCACAAGCGAACCCCGTGTGTCCCACGGTTTTTTTAATTCAAAAATCCCAAGCCGCGACTTAAAATGTTTTGTGATGCAACGCTATCGGCATTGCCCTCAAAAAAACACTCAAGACAACGAAATTTTTCCTGAGTCAAACGATTCTTATATGGACCAGCCTCAACATGTTGCCAACCGAGCACTCATTAACCTTGGGTCAGTCAGGGATTTTTTGATACAGCATCCCCATTAGAGATTGCTTCAATAGATTACCAAGCTATTGGAAAATGGTTTTAGACCAAGCATCAGCCAAAGTCTTGCCTGTAATTTAAGCCATGGATAGTTGGGTTTGAGGCGCATCAATGTTCATCCTAAATTTAACATTTTCGGAAAAGAGTTGCTGGGCATTGATATATTTTTTCACCGTCATGTCTTTTGAATCAATAATTTTCAATAAATCTTTGGTTAAGGTGTTTATCTTTTCTTGTTCCATCGCTTTTTTGGCTAAGGATTCACTAGCAACTAAGATATTACTTGTTGAGAGGGCTTTAATCAAAATCAAGCTTAAAATAGCCGTCTGAGGAATTACCATAAACTCTGTTAAAAGCGCTATAGCTATTGTCATTTGCAGTAAAAGCAACACCACTTGAAATATTTTTTTATTACTCCATTGTGGAGCATCATAAAAATCATATGCTGTTTTAGCGCACATATAAAAAGCCGACATTAAACAAATGATACCATCTAGATAGGCATCACCTAATACCATGCAATTAAATAATAAACAGCTCATTAATAAAGCAAGACTTAAATTCATATAAAGTGTGGTTAACAATAATTCCCAATCTATTTTTTTACCACGTCGGGATTTATCATAGATTTCATAAACATCATCTAAGACTAACTTCCATAAGTTTAAAGTGACTTTCAAAAGAATAATGGATTTAAACCCATCAATATTACTATCAATAAAAACACAAATGTATAAAGACAATTCAATAAAAAAAGATAAAATATCGCTGACTATATTAATAGTGTCTAAAGTTGCTTTCTTTTCGTAGAGAGCAAATAAATAAATTCGATGGGTTAATATCGCTCCCTGAATAGAAAAATAAGCCATCGAAAAGATGATAGGCAATTCCTTTAAAATATCAAATGCCAAATCATCTAAAAACAATAAATGCGCTAAAGCCTCCGAGCTCATCTCAAAAATGGTGTAAAGTCCTAGAGCATACCAAAACCCACAAGCCACTAAATTAATTGCATGACGAATATTTTTTAAGGGCTCAGGTGCAAGGGTTTTCTCATAAGCTACAAAATTCTGATAAGTAAAATGGGTTACAGCGCCCAAATATCCTAAACTTACAACACTATAGATCATTTTTTTATTAAATAATTTCCGTATGGGTGCTATGATATAGATAATACTGAAAATGTATAATTATTTTTTGTAATAAAAAGGATTTTTTATGTTTACTCGAAAGACTTCAAGACTTTTTCAAACCAGATTATTTCACCATCCCAGCTCGATGCTTCCGCAAACACAAATTGCAACTATTTTTAAGCAATTTCCACAAAGCATAAATCTTGAACTCAAAAAAAATATTTTATT
>DNMA01000086.1 GCA_003489505.1 Legionellales bacterium
TCCCACCAACTGCCGAAGCTCTTCTCTACGGGATTATTCAACTTCAGAATAAGCTTCGTCATCGTTCGATTATCGATGTTTCATTATAGCTTAGATTGAGGAAATCATTGTGCTCAATTCTACATTTGTTAAAAAAATAGAAGATGCGGATTTAGGTTTTACACCTAATGTGACTGAAAAATTTGGTGAGATAACCATTGTATGTCCACAAGAACATATTATTGAACTCATGCAATTTTTAAAAAAAGATAAGTCATGTCATTTTGATACTTTAATTGATTTGTGTGCAGTAGATTACTTGCAATATGGCCAATACGATTGGGAAACCACTTCTGCATCAGAGTGCGGTTTTTCAAGGGGAGTAGAAATCCAGCCTGAGCGTGCTGTCGAAATCGATGAACCTAGATTTGCTGTTGTTTATCATCTTCTCTCCACTAAGTTAAATCAACGTTGTCGTGTCAAAGTATTCCTACATGAAAGATTGTTAAAGATACCAACGATGACCTCTATTTGGAATGCTGCGAATTGGTTTGAAAGAGAAGCATACGATTTATATGGTGTTTTATTCGAAGGACATCCAGATCTTCGAAGAATTTTAACTGATTATGGATTTATTGGTTATCCATTCCGTAAAGATTTTCCACTCAGCGGTCGTGTTGAAATGCGATATGATGCCACTTTAAAAAGAGTGGTTTATGAGCCAGTTGAAATTGAACCCCGAGTTTTAGTGCCTAAAGTGATTCGTGATGATAGCCGCTATCTTGGTGAGAAGGGGGATAAGTGATGGAACTTCAAAACTATACGCTTAACTTTGGTCCGCAACATCCAGCGGCACACGGTGTTTTAAGACTTGTTCTTGAACTCGAAGGTGAAACCATCGTTCGTGCAGACCCACACATTGGTCTATTACATCGAGCAACTGAAAAATTAGCTGAAACAAAACCTTATGTACAAAATATAGGTTACATGGACCGTCTCGACTACGTATCGATGATGTGTAATGAGCATGCCTATGTTCGAGCTATTGAAAAAATGCTTGGCATTGAAGTACCTATCCGTGCTCAATACATCCGTACCATGTTTGATGAAGTGACTCGTATTTTAAATCACTTGTTATGGTTAGGCGCTACAGCACTTGATATTGGCGCTATGACAGTATTTTTATATTGTTTTCGAGAAAGAGAAGATTTATTTGACTGCTATGAAGCGGTATCTGGCGCGAGAATGCATGCCAAATACTATCGTCCTGGTGGAGTAGCAAGAGACTTACCTGATAGCATGCCTAAATACCAAGCGTCTAAATGGCATACTGAAAGAGAAGTAGAGGCCATGAACAAGCATCGACATGGTAGTCTTCTTGATTTCCTGTGGGCGTTTACAGAGCGTTTCCCAAAATATGTAGATGAATATGAAACTTTATTAACAGACAATCGTATTTGGAAACAAAGAACAGTTGATATTGGTGTTGTTTCACCAGAACAAGCACTATCTTGGGGCTTTACTGGACCGATGTTAAGAGGTTCTGGGATTGAATGGGATCTTCGTAAGAAGCAACCTTATGCTGTTTATGATAAGCTTGATTTCCAAATTCCAGTTGGTAAAACAGGTGATTGTTATGATAGATATTTAGTACGTGTTGAAGAAATGCGCCAGTCTAATCGCATTATTCGTCAGTGTATTGAATGGTTACGAAATAATCCTGGGCCTGTTAAAGTGGATGATCACAAAGTTACTCCTCCGACTCGGGAAGAAATGAAATTTGATATGGAATCCATGATTCACCATTTTAAATTATATTCTGAAGGTTTTTGCTTACCAGCCGGTGAAGTTTACGCTGCTGTAGAAGCGCCTAAAGGCGAATTTGGTATTTATATGGTATCCGATGGTGCGAATAAACCTTACCGTTTAAAAATTCGTGCGCCTGGTTTTCCACATCTTTCAGCGTATGATGAAATGGTTCGAGGACACATGTTAGCGGATGGCGTTGCAATCTTAGCAAGCCAGGATATTGTATTCGGTGAAATAGACCGATAATTGTCAGAGTGAATATAAGTATGACAGACAAATCTGAAAAAAAATTAAAGCAGATCCTTTCTAAAAAGGCGCTTGAACAATTAAACATTGAAATTTCTCATTATCCAAAAGAACAAAGACAATCCGCGGTAATGATTGCATTAACACTTGTACAAGATGAACATAATCATTTAACTGAAGAGTTGATGGATGCGATTGCAGACTATCTTGAGATGCCAGCCATTGCAGTTTACGAAGTGGCAACATTTTATACCATGTATGAACATGAACCCGTTGGAAAGAATGTTATTCATGTTTGTCGTTCGATTTCTTGTCATTTAAGAGGCTCTGACAAAATCGTTAAAAGCTTAGAAAGTCATCTAGGAATTGAGTGTGGTCAAACAACTGCCGATGGTGAGTTTACTTTAAAGCAGGCTGAATGTTTGGGAGCCTGTATCTATGCCCCTATGATGCAAGTAAATACGACTTATCATGAGAATTTAAATAGCGAAACATTACCAGAAATATTAGAAGCGTATAAAAAATCATAAATTTTAGCAACAGAAAATGAATTATTAGGCAAATGCCTGAACTGGAGTAAAAACATGGTCGATGTCAACCAAGTATGTTACCGAACCTTAACATTGGATAGTCCTCAGTCACTTAAAACTTATAAAAGTATTGGTGGCTATAAGGTATTAGAAAAAATTCTTAAAAATAAAACACCTGCTCAAGATATTATTGCTGAATTAAAATTGAGTAATTTAAGAGGACGTGGTGGTGCAGGGTTTCCAACAGGTTTAAAGTGGAGCTTTCTCAATCCCAATACGCCAGGGCAAAAATATGTCGTTTGTAATTCAGACGAAGGTGAGCCAGGAACTTGTAAAGATCGTGACATCATGCGATACAATCCTCATCAATTAATTGAGGGGATGATTATTGCAGGTTACGTCATGGGCGCAACTGTTGGATATAACTATATTCGTGGCGAATTTTATGAGCCATATGCTGCGGTAGAAAAAGCACTGGAAGAAGCCTATGAAGCAGGTTACTTAGGTAAAAACATCCTCAATTCTGGTTTAGACTTTGACCTCTATCAACATTCAGGTGCTGGTGCGTATATTTGTGGTGAAGAAACCGCTTTATTGAATTCGATTGAAGGTAAAAAAGGGATGCCACGCTTTAAGCCGCCATTCCCTGCTAATTTTGGATTATACGGCCGCCCAACAACAGTAAACAATACAGAGACTTTTGCTTCTGTACCTTTAATTCTCGAAAAGGGTGGGCAATGGTTCTTAGAGCAAGGTAAACCAAATAATGGTGGTACCAAATGTTTTTGTATCAGCGGTCATGTGCAAAAGCCATTGAATGTTGAAGTCCCATTAGGTACGTCTTTTGCAACATTATTAGAAATGGCTGGTGGACTTCTGCCTGGCCGAAAATTAAAAGCAGTTATTCCTGGAGGTACATCGATGCCAGTTGTTCCTGGCGATGTAATGATGAAACTATCTATGGATTATGACAGTCTTCAAGGTGCCGGTTCAGGTCTAGGATCGGGTGCTGTGATTGTAATGGATGATTCTACCTGCATGGTCGATGCATTATCCCGAATTGCTGAATTTTATGACCATGAATCCTGTGGTCAATGTACTCCTTGTCGAGAGGGTACTGGTTGGATGGTCAAACTATTGCATCGCATTCTGGCTGGTGAAGGACAAATGTCTGATTTAACACAGTTAGTCAATGTGGCAAATAATATAGAAGGTCGAACCATTTGTGCGTTTGGTGAAGCAGCCGCTTGGCCAGTGCAAAGTTTTGTGAAACATTTTTATCACGAATTTGAACATTTTATTATTCACAAACGTTCAATAGTGGCAGCTTAAAAAGGTGTGAACCATGGCAACAATTGAAATTGATGGTAAAACATTTGAAGTCGAAAACGGGAAAATGATTATTGAGGTTGCTGATGAAGCCGGTATTCCAATTCCACGTTTTTGTTACCATAAAAAATTATCTGTAGCAGCTAATTGCAGAATGTGCTTAGTTGAAATT
>DNMA01000133.1 GCA_003489505.1 Legionellales bacterium
AATCTTTAGAAAGTTGTGGTAGAAGATTTTTAATCTGCTCAGCATTGAGTGGGGCAACCTCACCTTCACAGGCCACACATTTTTTTTGACTTAAATCATTCATTTTTCTTATCCTTAGAAAAAAATTGTTGTATTGTTTTGATAAGCCTTTGGTTTTGAGCCTGCGTGCCAATAGTGATTCTTGCAACACGCGCAAGCCCAAAAGCATGCAAGCTTCGAATAATAACCCCTTGAGACTCTAAAAAAATAACCATTTCTTTAATGTCTTTATGATATTCAATGGTAATAAAGTTTCCAAAAGAAGAGCGAGTGATAAGCGCTAAACTTGATAATTTCTCAATTAAGTCTTGCATCCCTTCACGATTGAGTTTAACAGTTTTTTCAATAAAAGCCTGATCATTTAAAGCAATATTTGCAGCATTCAAAGCAACTTGATTAATGGTAAAGGGCAATTGAATCCGTTTTAATGTATCAATCACTACAGGATGCGCCATGGTGTAACCAATTCTTAAGGCAGCCAATCCATAAGCCTTAGAAAAAGTGCGAGTGATGATTAAATTAGGATAAGTGCTAAGAAGATGATGCATTTGAGGATGAGGGCTTTCATCATATTCAAAATAGGCTTCATCGATAATTAAAAGTGTCTCGGCAGGGATATTATTTAAAAGTGCATAAATATCCCACCATTGAATTTTTTGACCAGTAGGATTATTGGGATTGGCAATAAAGATTAAAGCCACATCGTTTTTAGATAAACGAATCAATTCATCAATATCAGGTAACCAGGTTTTGGGGTCAATGGGTGCTTTAAGCGTTTCAATACCAAAACTTGCTGCTTGAATTTCATAGCCCATAAAAGCATATTCATGCGTGAGTATTTTTTTTTGAAAAGCGAGTGTATAAGCTTGAATCAGTAATGAAAAAACCGCATCTGAACCATTGGTAATCAATAAATTCTCAGGTGCAATGCCTAAAAAGTCTGTCAACTTCAAAAAAAGTGGGTGATGAATCGTGGAGGGGTAAATAGAAATATCAAATTTTTGAATTTTATGAATATCCTCAATGACTTTGGGGCTACATCCTAAGGGATTTTCATTACTAGCGAGTTTGATGACATCTTGAATTTGATATTGATTTTGGATTTCAGTAATTGAACGCCCAGGGACATAGGGTTGTAGTTGTTTTACTTTGGAATGCAGGTTTTTTTGAAAGGCTGGGGAATCCATATTCATGCCGAACGATGATGATTAATATTCATCATGCCAAAGAATTCCATTAATTTCTATCGTTTTGATTTTAAATTTTTGGCGATTTGTTTTTGATAGCCTACGTAATGAATCATATTTTTTTTGTTAAAGAAATCAGACCAAGCATTTTGGTTCATCATCAATATACAGCACACAATCATCAGGTTTTTAAGTTTCATTATCTTCAAAAATTGTTGGCCTTAATTTAAAGATAGCAAAGTTTTAGAAAAACAATAAAAAAATCGGCTAAAAAGCCGATTCACATGAAGAAGAATTATTTTTCTTTTTGAATCACCATTGAATTGGTTTTGATGATATTCTGAAATTCTGCTGAAATACTAGACCAATCAACAATATCTACTCGAAAAGGTAGCGATGATTCTGAAAAATCTTCATGAAGATTTGCTAATTCTAATAAAGTTAAAGGTGTCTTACCCAAAACACATATGTCTAGGTCTGAATGAGGTTTATATTTTCCAGTCACTCTCGAGCCAAAAGCAATGACAGTTTTTGATGAAATATTTTTTTTTAAAATATCTTTCACAATATCAAGATAAGCTTTTTCTAGGTGTAGTTTAGTCATGATAATCGTTTTTGAAGTTGTTCAATTAAAAATTTATCTTTTTCCAAGAAGTTGATAGCAACTTGAAACAACATTTCAGCTTTGTTTTGGTCATAAGCATGACTCGTTTGATTTCTTGCTTCTCGAAATGTGAACCATGCATTAACATCCTCTATCAATCCAATTTCAAGAGCGATTCTTAGTAGATCACGGTAATTCAATTGATCAACTTGTTCACTGATAGGCATCTCCATTTCTATATATCTTTTGATAGTTTTTATTGATAGCTCAAATGTGTATTCAAAGCGTTGTATGCATGCATCACGAACCTCAAGGTCTAGTGGCTCCAGTTTAGCTCGGTTAATTCCCTTTTCAAAGCTATTAAAGGCATTAATTAAAGATTGGATATTTAGCATGATTTATCAAATATTAATTTTTTATAGTATTAATATAACATATTTGAAAATGAACTAATAAGCTTAAAATAAATCCTTTCTTATCATCAGACTATCAGGCACAGTTTATACCACCATGACTTTCATCACCTCGTCCATCATGATATAGTGAGGCTAACCAGGAAGGGGCGTCACAATCTTGAATACATGGATGGATTTTTTTTGCTCATTATTTTTAGTGGGTTTTTATCTTGAGTACTTAATACATTTCTTTTCATTTTCTGAGACTTTTTTTGCAAGGCTTGTCTCATGAAATCCAAAGGCTATTTTTTATTTGAAACCTTGCTGCAGCTTATCCTATATTTATTCTTACTCTTTGGTTTTTTTCAGGTTTTAGCTTATCAAACGGGATATATTAAAAAACAAGAAACTCAAATCGCTGACTGGCAAAATCTGATGGGATTTGAAAGTCTTTTATCGAATTGGCTTTCATCGTTTAGCCTATTGGCCTGCCTTTATCCATTAGAACTTTATCAGCAATCTCTTATATTGCATCATCAAGTTATTTTGGAGAAAATGCCAAAATATTTGATTCTGTACACCGGTGATTTGCAATTGGTCACCGACCATCAAGTTTTACCGCTTCATGCCTGGTTGATTAATCAAGAGTATTTAAAAATAGCCACCGAACAGGATAAACCACCATTTTGGTTATTTCAGTATAAAAAACAAGTTTTAAAATTTGTGGCAGATAAAATTTATTTAGAACATGAGGGACACACTCAGCTATTAGCTGAAGGTCTAAAAGGTGTAGATATTAAAGTTATGTCCGATGCCATTGAATTACATGTTCAAAAACCAAAATTTTATAAAAGGTACCGTTTATGTCAAAATATCAGAAAGGATTTGGACTGATTATCATTTTTCCATTGATTTTGATGAGTATGCTCTCCCTTTCGCATCAATTTGAAAAACTGTTTTATCTGCAAAGCAGTCATTTAGACTGGAAGGCATCTTTAAACGCTAAAGAATTTGGTGCTTTGAAACAAGAAGTCTTTATCAAGCAACACCCTTGCTTATTGTTATGCCAAGAGGAGTGTCTAAGTGCCAAGCTTTGGAAAATTGAATACGAAAAAGCTATTTTTTATGTTCTTAAACCACTGAAATCTAATCTTTGTCGGCAAAAAAAAGCTTTAAAAATGTATCATACGCTCGTTGCATGGCGCTTTGACCCTAAACTGTGATAAGATAAATTTGAATTTTTTATTTTACTTGATTAAAAACATGTCGATGGATTTAAAAAACATTTTTTTGAATAAAATAAGCCTTTATCTTTTCATGATCATATTAGGCGTGGTCGCAGGTCTTGATTATATCCCACATTTAAAAGGGGTAGGGCTTTTTGTCGGTGAAGTGTTTGTCTCATGTTTTAAATTCATTTCTGTTCCCATTATTTTCTTGTCTTTGATTGTGACTTTTGTCAATTACCGCGCCAATGGCATGATGAGTTTATTGTGGAAAAATACACTGAAATACACCATGAGTACCACTTATGGAGCCGCTTTATTAAGTTGTTTTTTGTATCTTTTGATTCGCCCACGCAACATGGTTCTAGAAAAAAACCCCTTGACATTTACTATGGAAGCCATGCCAACAGGTTATTTGGATTATCTCAAACATTTAATCCCAACGAATTTTTTACAACCCTTTCTTGAAAATCAGGTGCTAACCATTTTATTACTGGCGGTATTGGTTGGACTGGCTCTTCGCCAAATCCCAGATCAAGGTGTTCGTCAAACGCTATCTGAAGTCTTTAAAGGGTTCCATGGAATTTTAATGGTATTAACCCGTTGGTTACTGCGTTTTATACCCTTAGGTCTATTTGGTTTTATCACCACCAGTATTGAATCCATGCATACTAAACATTCTTTTTTAGGCTTAGGCGAGTATTTACTTGTTATTGTTTTGGCGAATATCATTCAAGGATTTGTGGTTTTACCCATATGGCTTAAATTAAAAGGTCTGGCACCTTGGCAGATGATGCAGGCGCTCGCAAAACCTTTATCGGTCGCCTTTTTTTCAAAGTCTTCTGTAGGCACCTTGCCTTTAACCATGGATACCGTTGAAGAAAAGCTCAATATTTCACCCGAAGTGAGTCGTTTTGTTTTACCTTTGTGCACCAGCGTGAATATGAATGGCTGTGCAGCATTTATTTTTACAACCGTCATTTACATGATGCAAAATGCACATATGGTCATTACACCTGGTACCTTTTTGATTTGGACTGTGATTGCCACCGTTGCGGCTATTGGTAATGCAGGTGTGCCGATGGGCTGTTTCTTTTTAAGTGTGAGTTTATTGGTGTCGATGAATGTGCCGATGACACTTTTAGGGGTGATTTTACCCTTTTACTCACTCATTGACATGCTTGAGACCGCTTTAAATGTTTGGTCTGACTGCTGCGTGGTCACAGTGGTCCACCAGCAGTTAGATGAAGAACATACTGAGTTAGCAACGTCTTAAGCCATTGACAAGACTTGCGCTAGCAAATAAGACTCCAGCACCTATTGTGCTTGCTATCACATCATCAGTTGATTTTTCGATGTGTTGATAGTTTTGTAGTAAAACAATCCCTAAAAAAGTACCACCTAAATTTAATAATAAACTGTATAGGGCAATCTCTTGCATAGATACCTCAAGAGGATGTTCTTGGTTTTCGGCTTCTTCAATGCTTGAATGAAAGTATTTTAATAGCGCAGGGCTACATAGTTTTTTTGAAATCTCGGCTATGAGTTTAAATATAAAATAACTAGATGCTCCACCAATGGCTGCATATTTTAAACTTTCATCTGATGGTTGTAGTACATAACCGGTATTGTCTAAAATAAGACGTCCAAGCAATAAGGATATAAAAGAAGAGGCGGCACCCACACCACTCCAAAACAAGGTTTTTTTAACAATGGCTACAGTATCTATAGCACAAGTAGAGGATGGTGGGGGCGTTGAGACTTGAGATTGCTGAAGAGAGCGATATTCATTGAGTGAATTTAACCAAGTAGGGGTTTCGGCTTTGATGGTAATTTCTAGTTCTCTTGGAGTAGGCGACATGTTGATTCCCTTAAATGTTTTTTAAAATATCCAAATAAATTTCTGTCAATAAGATCATGTCATGAATTTTGATGTGTTCATTAGGTTGGTGAATCGTTAAATGGGGTAAGCCCAGTTCAATCACTGGGATTCCATATGGTGCTATGAATCGACCATCAGAGGTGCCACCTGCGGTCGATAGCTCCGCTAATCGTTCAGTAAACTTTTCAATACTTAATTGACAGCGATTGATAAAGAACTCAGATTGGGTATAGAAAGGCTCACCACTAAGTTCCCAGCTCCAATCAATTTTTAATTGATGTTCCATTGCTGTTTTTTCAAAAAGACTTTTGAGCTGCTCGCTATTTTGTAAGGGATTGAAACGAATATTAAAATCAAATTCTAAAATACCTGGAATGATATTATTCGCTTTGGTTTGATTATCAAGGCGTGTAATCTGTAAACTAGATGGTGGGAAATAAGAGTCACCTTCATCTAAGTGCATGGTACTGATTTCATTTAAAAAGGGCAGGGCCTCATGAATGGCATTTTTAGCCAAGTGTGGATAGGCAACATGCCCTTGTTTACCATAAATTTTTGCTCGGGCAGTGATAGAGCCTCTTCGGCCGATTTTGATAGTATCACCTGTGCGAGCAGTAGAGCTTGGTTCACCAACAATACAATAATCAATGCTTTTATTTTGCTCTTTCAGTTTACTCATCACATAAGGGGTCCCATCCTGATAATCGGAACCCTCTTCAGCGCTGGTTAATAAAAAGCCCAATCGACAATTGGTGGGTGCCCATTTGGAGGCTGCTACCATCATGGCAACAATATTACCTTTCATATCAGCAACCCCTCGACCATACCAGCTGCCTTCATGCTCCATTAACATAAAGGGCTCACTACGCCATAATTCTTTGGGACCCGGTTCAACCACATCGGTGTGACCTGCAAAGACTAATAAAGGGCCTACTGTTCCAATTTCTGCATAGAGATTGCTGGTTTCATTTTTTGGAAATTTCTCACAATGAAATCCCATTTTTTCTAAAACTTTTTGAATATAATCCTGACAACCATGATCTTTGGGTGTCACCGATGGTTTAGCAACTAAAGCTTTGAGATGTGTTTCAAGAAGGTTAAAGTAAGGGTGTGGATTCATGAATTTTTATCCTCTAAGTAATTCATTGATACTGGTTTTTTCTCTGGTTTTGGCATCCACTTGCTTGACGATAACCGCACAATACAGATGACATCCTTGACTCGGTAATGAGCCTGCTACAACAACTGAACCACTGGGTACGCGTCCATAAGTGATTTCTCCTGTGGCTCGGTTAAAGATTTTAGTGCTTTGTCCAATAAATACGCCCATTCCGATGACAGAATTTTCTTCGACAATCACACCTTCGACGACTTCAGAGCGTGCGCCGATGAAACAATTGTCCTCAATAATAGTGGGATTGCTTTGGAGGGGCTCTAATACACCACCAATGCCGGCACCACCAGAGAGGTGAACATTCTTACCAATTTGGGCACAAGAGCCAACGGTGGCCCAAGTATCAATCAGCGTGCCTTCGCCAATATGGGCACCTAAATTAACATAAGAAGGCATCAAAATGGTATTGGGGGAAAGATAAGCGCCAAAACGTACAACTGCATCAGGTACCACTCGAATTTTATGCTTTTGGAAAGTCTCTTGATTCCAATCACTAAATTTCAAAGGCATTTTATCAAAAAACTTTGAATATCCGGCATCAATCAATTCATTATTGAAGTAACGAAAAGATAATAAAATAGCCTGTTTAATCCAGGTATGGGTCACCCAGTGGCCATTGATTTTCTCACAGACCCGAATTTCGCCATGATCGAGTGCCCGTAAAGTATGATGAATGGCATCGAGCAATTCTTGTGGTGCTTGATGAGGTGCAATCTCTGCGCGTTGTTGAAAATATTGTTCTATGATGTCTTGCATGCTATTACCCTTTATTAATCTTTTTGATTAATTTACAATGTTTTCATGTTATTATCCATGCATCTTTTTGATTTTTTGAATGACTTATGAAATCTACGTTTGATACAAAAATATCTGTCATCGTACCACTTTACAATGAACAAGAGGTCATTGAACAATTTTTGAAACGTTCCTTAGCGGTTTTAGAAAAACATTTTGAGTGGTTTGAAATTATTTTAGTGGATGACGGCTCAACGGATTTAGGTGTACAAAAATGTTTGCCTTATATTCATCGCTATTCTCAAATTCGACTTTTGAAGTTTTCAAGAAATTATGGTCATGAAATTGCATCGACTGCAGGCTTTGATCATGCGAAAGGAAATTTTGTAGTATTAATGGATGCAGACTTGCAACATCCTCCTGAATTAATTCCTGAAATGATGAAAAAAGCTCAAGAAGGTTTTGATGTAGTGTGTGCCCAACAAAAAGAACGCCCCGCTGAATCTAAACTCAGACGTTTATTTTCAAAATTATATTATAAAGTTTCTAAACGAATGACTGGTTTAGAAATTCCAGAGGGGCAGGGTAATTTTCGATTATTGTCGAGAACTGCTGTCGAGTCTTTAAAGCTAATGCGAGAAAATAATCGACATTTGGTGATGCTATTTGCCTACATGGGTTTTGATACCGCCAGTGTTTATTACGACTGCCCACCAAGAGCTGCCGGACAAAGTAAATATAATTTTAAAAAATTAATTAACTTGGCCTTAGACTCTATTATTGGATTTTCAGGTCGTCCCTTAAGAACCATGGCAAAATTTTCAATCTTTATTAGTTTTGTCATGATGATTTATGCAGGCTTTATTTTAATTGAAAAATTATTAAGTCCTGAGCATTTGATTGATGGCTTAGCCTCGGTGATTTTTTTAATTGCTGGATTGTTTTCCATTTTATTCTTATTCTTGGCGTTTATTTCTGAATATATCAGCAGAATCTTGATTGAGACTAAGAATCGTCCTTTGTATTATATTCAGCAAGAATTTCGAAAAGAAGTGAAGTAAATGATGGCGGTGAAAAAGTTAATATTATGTGCAGATGATTTTGGGCAAAATGCCAGTATTTCAGAAGGTATTTTGGAACTTGCTCAACTGGGACGCCTTTCTGCCGTCAGTTGTATGGTCAATGGTGCTGATTGGCCAGATGATATTGAGGCCTTAAAACAATCTAATGTGGATATCGGTCTGCATTTGAATTTTACGCATGGACAAGCTTTGACTTTTGCCTGTCAAACCATGCTGGGTAAACAATTCCCGGGTTTAATGCCTTTAGTTGCCTCTCATCTTGGATTGAAAAAATTAGATAGTTCGGTGATATATCAAGAAATTGAAGCGCAAATCTTAAAATTTAAGCAAGAGGTGGGTTTTTATCCGCATTTTATTGATGGGCATCAGCATGTTCATCAGTTTAGTATGATTGCCCCCGTCTTATTAGATGTAGTTAATCAATTGGGTTTTAAACCTTGGTTTAGAACCACTTATACGCATGATAATTTTTTCTGGCCTAAGATACTCAACTGGAAATCTTGGAGCTTATTTATTTTAGGTGGCGCCACTTTTGCAAAACGCTTGCATCAGCAAGGGTTTCAAACCAATACTGATTTTTCTGGTGATTATCGTTTTAGTCAAAAAAAAGATTTTTCAAAAAAGTTTCCGACATTTTTAAAACACTTAAAATCTGGTGGATTGGTGATGTGTCATGCTGGACATCTGTCTCAAGATGAAACCGATAGTATCGCACACATTCGTCCTTTAGAATTTGCTTATCTCAGCAGTCCTCAGTTTTTGCAAGACCTCGAACAACAAGGTTTTGAGCTTTCGCGCTTTGATTGATAATCAGCATGAGATACAGTAGAATTTCTATACTTTATTGCAGGGAGTACCTTTTTTTATGTTTTCTCAAGAGCGAGTAACAAGTTTTTTTAAAAACTATGGCCTCAAAAGCAGTCTGTTAATTTTATTGGTTTTATTCTCACGCTTAATTGCGATGTATTGGATTCCCTTAAATGATTCCACAGAGGCACGTTATGCTGAAATTGCTAGATTGATGTTGACCTCGCATAACTGGGTATCATTAATGCATTATCCTGGTGAATATTTCTGGGCAAAACCACCACTATCGACTTGGCTCAGCGCATTGAGTATGCAAAGTTTCGGAATTAATGCTTTTGCTGCGCGATTACCTGGTTTTATCCTCACTCTCATCAGTTTGGGCTTGGTGGCTCAAATGGCTAAAACCCAATTGGGGGAAAAAGCCGCCTTTTGGAGTGTTGGTGTTTTAAGTACCTGTGTATATTTTCTTTTAGATGCCGGAACGGTAATGACTGATCCTTCGCTACTGACCTGTGTGGTTTTAGTTATGGTCAGTTTTTGGATGGCGATGAATCAACAAGGACGCCTATGGGCTTATATGGTCTTTGTTGGCTGGGGATTAGGTATCTTAGTCAAAGGTCTGGTTGCCGGTCTTTTTACAGTCTTACCCATCATGGTATGGCTGACTTTGACCAAGGAATGGAAAAATTGTTGGAAAACATTACCCTGGTTTAGAGGCACATTACTTACCTTAGTCATTGCAGCGCCATGGTACATTTTAGCGGAACAAAGAACACCCGGATTTTTAAGCTATTTTTTCATTGGCGAACATTTTATGCGCTATTTAAAACCCGGTTGGACAGGTGATCTTTATGGTTTTGCTCATGAAGCGCCTTATGGCACTATCTGGTTTTATTTTCTCGTTGGGGTCATGCCATGGTCTATAGTTTTAGGCATTTGGGCATTTACTCAGCGTGGAATTTGGAAAATCAAACAAAGTGAAAAATCTTGGCAGACTTATCTATTAAGCTTTACTTTTGCGCCACTGATATTTTTTACTTTTGCGAGCAATATCATTTATCCTTACGTATTTCCATGTATACCGGCCTTTGCACTTTGGTTTACAACGATAATGCTCAAGACCAATATTGAAAAACGTTTTCAACGGTTTTTTAATGTGGTTGCGGTCGCTTTGATATTGGCTATCATCGTGGTGACTTGGTTATTTCATCAATACCCAGTTCAAATTTCAAAATCAAATAATTTAATGATTGCTGCTTGGGAAGAAGATAGACATTCACCCGAAGAGGGACTTATTTACTCCATGATGCAGCCTGAATATTCAACAATGTTTTATTCTGCTGGTCAGGCCAAAGCCACCCTCGATGAAGTAAAACTCTGTGAATGGTTAAGACAAGGCCCACAATATGTGGTGTTAAACTCAGAACAACCCAGCCATTATGATGACTTTATCAAAAAAAGCTATCCTGTTATTTATGTCATGCAGCATCGTCAACGCATTGATACACTCTACCGTGTAGATAGTTTCCCTTTATTCTGCCAAAGCAAAACTCACAATGCTTAAGTTAAAAAGCTGCATCAATATGTTGGTGCAGCTTTATGTAATTTCAATTCCATCTCTATCAATGTGTTCTTTGAGCTTTTGATTATCAATTAAAGAATAGATGATTAAATCAAATTTCCAAGGCAGTGATAGGTCGTCAATTTCATTTTCTATCAGTGATAACTCTGCTAAATTGATATTATCTCCAACCAGACAAATATCAATATCAGAGGAATGTTTAAAACTTCCTAGCGCACGAGAACCAAATAAAATTATTTTTTTGATATTTTGATG
>DNMA01000213.1 GCA_003489505.1 Legionellales bacterium
GTTCAAATTTTTCTTTTGACATAATATATACCAACCATTCAGTTTATTGTTTCTTAACAATAGCATCAGCAATATTAGCTGGTGCCTCAGCATAGCGTGCAAATTCCATTGTATAGGTTGCTCGGCCTTGTGTTGCAGATCTTAAGTCTGTTGAATATCCAAACATTTCTGCTAAAGGTACTTCTGCACGAATTACTTTACCAGCAGGAGATTCATCCATACCTTGAACCATTCCACGACGACGACTCAAGTCGCCCATGACGTCACCCATGTAATCTTCTGGAGTAACAACTTCTACGCTCATAATGGGTTCTAATAAAGCAGGATTAGCTTTCATAACACCTTGTTTAAATGCCATAGAGCCTGCAATTTTGAATGCCATTTCAGAAGAGTCGACATCATGATAAGAACCGTCAAATAAAGTAACTTTAACGTCTACAAACGGATAACCAGCGAGTACACCATTTGCAAGTTGTTCTTGAATCCCTTTATCAACAGCAGGAATGTATTCACGAGGTATCACACCACCTACGATTCCATTTTCGAATTCATAACCTGTTCCACGCTCTTTCGGCTCAAGTTTAATAACAACATGACCGTATTGACCGCGACCACCAGATTGACGAACGAATTTACCTTCTTGTTCTACCGCGTTTCTTAATGTTTCACGATATGCGACTTGTGGTTTACCTACGTTAGCTTCAACGAAGAATTCCCGTCTCAAGCGATCCACAATAATTTCTAAATGAAGCTCACCCATACCTTCGATAATGGTTTGGCCAGATTCTTCATCTGTATGTACACGGAAAGAAGGATCTTCTTGAGCTAATTTCCCTAAAGCAATACCCATTTTTTCTTGGTCAGCTTTAGTTTTAGGCTCAACAGCTACTGCAATAACAGGATCTGGGAAATCCATTCTTTCTAAAGTAATAATGTTCTTTTCATCACAAAGTGTATCACCAGTGGTTACAGCTTTTAAGCCGACACACGCAGCAATGTCACCTGCTTTAACTTCTTTAATCTCTTCACGAGAATTCGCATGCATTTGAAGTAAACGACCAATACGCTCACGTTTGCTTTTAACTGGGTTGTAAACTGTATCACCAGATTTTAAAACCCCTGAATAAACACGAATATAAGTTAAAGTACCAACAAATGGGTCAGTTGCAATTTTAAAAGCTAAAGCAGAGAAAGGTGAATCATAAGATGTTTTTCTTGAATCTTCTTCACCATCATCGTCAACACCTTTAACAGGTGGAATATCTAATGGAGATGGTAGAAAATCAATAACACCGTCTAATACAGCTTGAACGCCTTTATTTTTAAAAGCAGAACCGCAGTAAACTGGTACAATATCGTTGGCAATTGTGCGTTGACGTAATGCAGTTTTGATTTCTTGTTCAGATAGTTCTTGTCCATCTAAATATTTATCCATCAAATCTTCATTAGATTCAGCTGCAGCTTCAACGATGTGATTACGATATTCTTGACACATATCTAACATGTCAGCAGGAATGTCGATATATTTAAAGGTCATCCCTTTGTTATCTTCATCCCAGAAAATCGCTTTCATTTTAATTAAATCGATAACGCCTTTGAATTCTTCTTCAGCACCGATTGGTAATTGAATAACAACAGGGTTTGCACCTAAGCGTTTCTTAATTTGTTCAACAACGCGTAAAAAGTTAGCACCCATACGATCCATTTTATTAACGAATACGATACGAGGAACGCCATACTTGTTAGATTGTCTCCAAACAGTTTCAGATTGTGGTTCTACACCCGCTACAGAGTCAAATACGACCACTGCACCGTCTAATACACGAAGAGAACGTTCTACTTCAATCATGAAGTCAACGTGTCCTGGGGTATCAATAATATTTACACGATGTTTTTCGTATTGTTTGTCCATTCCAGACCAGTAGCAAGTTGTTGCTGCAGATGTAATGGTAATACCGCGTTCTTGCTCTTGAACCATCCAGTCCATCGTTGCAGCGCCATCATGCACTTCACCGATTTTGTGAGATGTTCCTGTATAGAACAATACGCGTTCTGTTGTAGTGGTTTTACCAGCATCTACGTGCGCGGCAATACCAATGTTACGATATAAATGAAGTGGTGTAGACACGTCATGATCCCCTAATTAGTTCCAACGGAAGTGTGCAAAGGCTTGGTTTGCTTTAGCCATACGATGTGTTTCTTCGCGCTTCTTAACTGCAGCACCACGGCTTTCAAAAGCTTCCAGCATTTCTGCAGCAAGTCTTGAAACCATACCTTTTTCACCACGGTTACGAGCAGCTTGAACCATCCAGCGCATTCCTAAAGCCATTGAACGTTTTGGACGAACTTCTACAGGAACTTGGTAAGTTGCACCACCCACACGGCGTGATCTAACTTCTACAGTAGGACGTACGTTATCCATGACTTTTTCGAATAAATCTACAGCGCTTAGGTTTTTTAATACTTCTTCACCTAATTCTTCAGCTTTTTTAGATTTTTTCATTAACTTTTGAAATTCCTCTAAAGCGCCATATACAATGCTTTCAGCGACAGATTTTTTACCGTCATTCATTACAACATTGATGAATTTAGCGAGAACTTCACTCTTAAATTTTGGTTCAGGCAGAACAATTCTTGCTTTTACCGACTTTCTTCTAGGCATAATTTAAATTCCTGAGGTTATTTTTTATCTTTAGGTTTCTTAGTACCATACTTCGAACGACCTTGTTTTCTATCGTTCACACCAGCAGTATCTAAACTACCGCGTACTGTATGGTATCGAACCCCTGGTAAGTCTTTTACACGACCACCACGAATCAAAACAACAGAGTGTTCTTGAAGGTTGTGACCTTCACCACCAATGTATGAACTGACTTCATAGCCATTAGTTAAGCGAACACGCGCAACTTTTCTTAATGCCGAGTTAGGCTTTTTAGGAGTGGTTGTGTATACACGTGTGCACACGCCACGTCTTTGTGGACATGCTTCTAATGCAGGCACGTTACTTTTACGTTTAATATCTCGTCTTGGTTTTCTAACCAATTGGTTAATAGTTGCCATTTAATTTTAGCTCCGAACGATCGAATATTTTAAAAAAACATCGCATGGACAAGGAGGCCGAATTTTAATCGACCTCTGCCCAAATGTCAAGTTTTACACTATTGAGGTACAAATTAGTTACCTTGGTGTCTGCTCTGCATTTAAAGCTTCACTCAGTGCATGCTCAACATCACTTGCGGTTAAAGAAGGAGTAATAGGCTCATTTGCCGTTTTTCTTGCTCTCTTCTCTTTACGTTTTTTATGATAGGTATAACCAGTTCCCGCAGGAATTAATCTACCTACCATTACGTTTTCTTTTAAGCCTCGCAACTCATCCATTTTTCCACTAACCGCAGCCTCGGTTAACACACGTGTGGTTTCTTGGAACGACGCCGCCGAAACGAAGGATTCTGTAGCTAAAGAAGCTTTAGTGATACCTAATAATATTGGGTAGCCACGAGCAGGTTCTTTATTTTCTTCCTTCATTTTGTCATTTTCTTGTAGGATTGAAACTTCTTCAATTTGCTCACCTACTAAGAATTTAGTATCGCCTACGAAAGTGATTTCTCTCTTTCTTAGCATTTGACGAACAATAATTTCAATATGTTTGTCATTAATTTTTACACCTTGTAAACGATATACGTCTTGTACTTCGTTAACAATATAATTCGCTAATGCACCAACACCCAATAATTTCAGAATATCATGTGGGTTTGGTGGGCCTTCTGCAATCACCTCACCTTTTGCAACGTGTTCACCTTCAAATACTGAGATATGACGCCATTTTGGAATCATTTCTTCATGAATTTGATTGTCAGGTCCAGTGATAATCAGACGACGCTTACCTTTAGTTTCTTTACCAAAGCTTACTATACCAGAACTTTCAGCCATTACTGCAGAATCTTTTGGTTTTCTTGCTTCAAATAAATCCGCTACGCGTGGGAGACCCCCGGTAATATCGCGAGTTTTTGTTCTTTCTTGTGGAATCTTAGCAACCACATCACCAGCTTGAACCAATTGATTATCTTCAATATTAATGATGGCATCAACAGGTAAGTAGTAATGAGCAGGTACTTGTGTACCTGAAATGAACAAGTCATTTCCTTTCTCATCCACTAATTTAATCATCGGTCTGAGTTCTTTACCAGTTGAACTGGTTCTTTGCTTCGCATCAATAATAACAATACTGCTTAAACCAGTCGCCTCGTCGGTTTGTCGATTCATGGTAATACCTTCCATCAATTCAACAAATTGTACACGACCTGTAATCTCAGAAATAATTGGGTGAGTATGAGGATCCCAAGTTGCAATAACTTGTCCAGCTTCACAATTGTCTTGGTCTTTAACCGTTAATACAGCACCATATGGCAACTTATATCTTTCACGTTCACGACCAAATTCATCAGAAACAGTTACTTCACCAGAACGAGAAACAGCAACTAAGTTACCATTTTCTTGTTGTACAGTTTTCATATTCTGTAATTTGATAGAACCTTTATTCTTCACTTGAATATTGTTCGCAGCAGATGAACGCGATGCCGCACCTCCGATATGGAAAGTACGCATAGTTAACTGTGTGCCGGGTTCACCAATTGATTGCGCAGCAATAATTCCAACTGCTTCACCAATATTGACTAAATGTCCGCGAGCCAAGTCACGACCATAACAAGTAGAACAGAGGCCAAAACGAGTTTCACAAGTAATCGGTGAACGAACCATCACTTGGTCAACACCTTTCTTCTCGAGAATATCTACCCATTTCTCATCTAATAAAGTGCCTACTGTAACCAGGGGTTCCGATGAAGAAGGGATAAACACGTCTTGCGCAACCACACGACCTAATACTCGCTCGTGCAATGGCTCTACAACGTCACCACCTTCAATTAATGGGGTCATTAAAATGCCGTTAACAGTGCCACAATCCATCTCAGTAATGACTACGTCTTGAGCAACGTCAACTAAACGTCTGGTTAAATAACCTGAGTTCGCGGTTTTTAAAGCTGTATCAGCAAGACCTTTACGAGCTCCGTGAGTAGAAATAAAGTACTGGAATACGTTTAAACCTTCACGGAAGTTCGCAGTAATAGGTGTTTCGATGATCGAACCGTCAGGCGCCGACATCAAACCACGCATACCCGCTAACTGTCTAATCTGAGCTGCAGAGCCCCTCGCTCCAGAATCCGCCATCATAAAGATAGGGTTAAAGGATGGTTGGGCAGACCTATGGCCTTTTGCATCTTCAACTTCTTCAGTCGCAATATTCGACATCATCGACTTCGCAACGATTTCAGAAGTTCTTGACCAGATGTCAATGACTTTATTATAACGCTCACCGTTAGTCACTAAACCAGAACGGAATTGTGCTTCAATTTCTCTGACTTCGTCATAAGCTTGGTCGATGATTTTTGATTTATCTTTTGGAATTTCCATATCGTCAATACCAATCGAAGCTGCTGCTCGAGTTGCGTATTTAAAGCCCATGTACATCAATTGATCAGCAAAAATGACTGATTCTTTTAGGCCATTGTGACGATAACAATGATCTAATACTTTAGAAATTGCTTTTTTCGTCATCGGTTTATTAATTAAATCAATCGACATGCCTTCTGGTAGGATCGTTGAGAAAATTGCACGACCAGCAGTGGTTTCAACGATGCGATAATTTAATTCAGACTCATCTTTTGTCTCAACAGGAATACGTAATTTAATACGTGCATGTAAATCAATAATATCCAACTCATATGCATTGAGAACTTCATCAGGAGAAACATAAGCTGTACCTTCCCCTTTAGCATTCATTTTATCTCGAGTTAAGTAATAAAGACCTAATACAACGTCCTGGCTCGGAACAATAATGGGTTCACCATTTGCAGGTGACAAAATATTATTGGTCGACATCATTAAAGAACGAGCTTCTAATTGCGCCTCCAATGTTAAAGGTACGTGAACCGCCATCTGATCACCGTCGAAGTCGGCGTTGTATGCGGTACATACTAATGGATGCAATTGAATTGCTTTACCTTCAATTAATATAGGTTCAAACGCTTGAATACCTAAACGGTGTAATGTTGGTGCACGGTTTAAAAGAACAGGATGCTCACGAATCACTTCTTCAAGAACGTCCCAAACAACTGGCTCTTCACGGTCGACCATTTTTTTAGCAGCTTTGATAGTAGTCGCTAAACCACGGAATTCTAACTTACTGAAAATAAAGGGTTTGAACAGTTCTAAAGCCATACGTTTTGGTAAACCGCATTGGTGTAAACGTAGGGTAGGACCAACTACGATAACCGAACGTCCCGAATAGTCCACGCGCTTACCTAAGAGGTTTTGACGAAAACGACCTTGTTTACCCTTAATCATATCAGCTAAGGATTTTAAAGGACGTTTATTGGTTCCAGTAATCGCACGACCACGACGGCCATTGTCTAATAAAGCGTCGACCGCTTCTTGAAGCATCCGCTTTTCGTTACGAACGATAATATCTGGTGCAATTAAGTCTAATAATCTTTTCAGACGATTGTTTCTGTTAATCACTCGACGATATAAATCATTTAGATCTGAAGTTGCGAATCGTCCGCCATCTAGTGGAACTAAGGGACGCAAATCAGGTGGTAAAACAGGTAAAACACTCATGATCATCCAGTCTGGATGATTACCAGATTCTTTGAATGCTTCAAGTAGTTTTAAACGCTTAGTAATTTTTTTAATCTTGGTGTCAGAATTTGTGACAGGCAGCTCTTCACGCAATGTTTTGATTTCTTCATCAACATCGATTTCTTTTAATAAATCACGAATCGCCTCAGCACCCATGCGGGCGTCAAATTCATCACCATGTTGTTCTAAGGCTTCAAGATAAGCTTCGTCATTTAACAATTGACCTTTTTCAAGCTCAGTCATGCCTGGATCAATTACAACGAACGCTTCAAAATAGAGCACGCGTTCGATATCTCGTAAGGTCATGTCTAATAACAAACCGATACGGGATGGTAATGATTTTAAGAACCAAATATGTGCAACAGGGCTCGCTAATTCGATATGACCCATACGTTCACGACGAACTTTTGCTAAAGTGACTTCTACACCGCATTTTTCACAAACAACGCCACGATGTTTTAATCGCTTATATTTTCCACATAAGCATTCATAATCCTTGGTAGGCCCGAAAATTTTAGCGCAGAATAAACCATCTCTTTCAGGTTTAAATGTACGGTAATTAATCGTTTCAGGTTTCTTTACTTCGCCATATGACCAAGAACGAATAAGTTCAGGAGAGGCCAAGCCGATTTTAATTGCATCAAATTCTTCAGCATAACCTTGATGTTTAATCAAACCAAGTAAATCACTCATTACCGGTTTTTTCTTCATGGGTTCGTTTATTAAACTAGCCAAGTTTAGTCTCCCATTAAATGAATTAATAAAAAAATTAAAAAACTTAAAAGCGCAGGAGCCTAGCTCTTGCGCTTCAATATTTACTCGTGACTCAGATCTATATCAATACCGAGTGCTTTAATTTCTTTTAACAACACGTTAAACGATTCTGGCATTCCAGCATCCATTCTGTGATCTCCATCGACGATGTTTTTATAAATTTTTGTTCGTCCATTCACGTCGTCAGACTTCACAGTTAACATTTCCTGTAATGTATAAGCCGCACCATATGCTTCTAATGCCCATACCTCCATCTCACCAAAGCGCTGGCCACCAAACTGAGCCTTACCGCCTAATGGCTGTTGAGTTACAAGACTATAAGAACCTGTTGAACGAGCGTGCATCTTATCGTCTACCAAGTGGTTCAATTTCAACATGTACATATAACCAACGGCTACAGGATTATCAAACTTGATACCTGTTCGACCATCAATTAATGTTAATTTTCCACTTTCAGGTACATCAGCAAGTTTTAACATTGCTTTGATTTCAGCTTCGCTTGCACCATCAAATACAGGCGTTGCCATTGGCACACCGTTTCTTAAGTTTTGAGCGAGTTCAGATAATTCCTCATCTGAAAGTAATTGCAAATCAATGCGTTTCTTATCATGGTTGTAAATCTTATCTAAGAACTCACGAACCTCTGATAAAGGTGCTTTGTGATTGAGCATGCCATCAATCTTGTTACCTAATGCTTTTGCAGCAAGACCTAAGTGTGTTTCTAATACCTGTCCAATGTTCATACGAGAAGGTACACCTAATGGATTTAATACGATATCTACTGGAGTACCGTCTTCCATGTATGGCATATCTTCCATTGGAACAACAACAGAAATAACACCTTTGTTACCATGTCGTCCGGCCATCTTATCACCAGGCTGAATACGACGCTTAACGGCCATATAAACTTTAACAATTTTTAGAACACCAGGTGCTAAATCATCACCTTGTAATATTTTCTTACGTCCATCATTGAATCGTTTTTCAATTTCTTTTTGTAATGATTCAGATTGACGTGATAATTGTTCTAAAGTAGCACTTGTTTCATCATCAGCAACACGAATATCAAACCATTTTTGACGTGGAATGTCATGAAGCATATCAGATGAAATGGTTGCTTTTGGTTTTAAAGGCGCAGGACCACCAGCACAAACCTTGCCAACGATTAAGTCATGAACACGAGAGAAAATATCTTCCTCGCGTAAACGTCTTTCATCTTGTAAGTCTTTGCGTATTTGAGCTAGGTGTGCTTCTTCAATACTTTTAGCACGAGCATCTTTTTCGATGCCATCACGGGTAAAGATTTGTACGTCAATAACTGTACCATTCATACCAGAAGGCACGCGTAAAGAACTATCCTTAACGTCAGATGCTTTTTCACCGAAGATAGCACGTAGTAATTTCTCTTCAGGAGTCAGTTGTGTTTCACCTTTAGGGGTTACTTTACCGACTAAGATATCACCAGCGCGAACTTCAGCACCAATATATACAACACCTGATTCATCAAGGTTAGCTAAAGCAGATTCACCAATATTAGGAATATCAGAGGTGATTTCCTCAGAACCCAATTTAGTATCACGTGCAATACAAGTTAACTCTTCAATATGGATAGTGGTGAAACGGTCATCCCGAGCAATTCTTTCTGAAATTAAGATAGAATCCTCGAAGTTGTATCCGTTCCATGGCATAAATGCGACTAATAAGTTTTGACCCAATGCCAACTCACCAAGATCTGTACATGGTCCGTCAGCTAAGATATCACCACGTTGAATCACATCACCTTGATTAACAAAAGGCACTTGGTTCATACAAGTATCTTGATTTGAACGGAAGTACTTAGTCAGGTTATAAATATCTACACCAGCCTCACCCGCAGTTGTTTCTGAAGGATGTACTCGAACGACGATACGTGAAGCATCGACTAAGTCAATTACACCACCACGTTTTGCAACAACGGCCACACCAGAGTCAGCAGCTACAGTACGTTCCATACCTGTACCAACAAATGGCTTTTCAGCACGTAAGGTTGGAACAGCCTGACGTTGCATGTTGGAACCCATTAATGCACGGTTCGCGTCGTCATGCTCTAAAAATGGAATTAATGACGCAGCAACAGATACGATCTGCTTTGGAGATACGTCCATGTAGTTAATTTTATCAGGCGTGGTCAACAAGAATTCATTCTGATGACGGCAAGGTACTAAATCAGTTTGAATTTTACCTTCTTTATCTAAAGGAATATTCGATTGCGCAATGTATTGGTCAACTTCTTCAATTGCAGATAAATAAACGATATCATCTGTCACTTTACCATCAATAACTTTACGGCAAGGTGTTTCAATAAAACCATATTTATTTGTTCTTGCATAAACCGATAAGGAGTTAATTAAACCAATGTTTGGACCTTCAGGTGTTTCAATAGGACAAACACGACCATAGTGTGTAGTATGTACGTCGCGGACTTCGAAGCCTGCTCGTTCACGTGTTAAACCACCTGGCCCTAAGGCTGATACACGGCGTTTATGAGTCACTCCGGATAATGGATTGACTTGGTCCATAAACTGAGATAATTGGCTTGAACCGAAGAATTCTTTAATCGAAGCAGAGACGGGTTTCGCATTGATTAAGTCTTGTGGCATCAAGTTTTCAGATTCAGCTAAGCTTAAACGCTCTTTAACTGCACGTTCAACACGAACCAAACCTACTCTAAATTGGTTTTCAGTCATCTCTCCAACGCTTCTAACACGACGGTTACCGAGATGATCGATATCATCGACAATACCTTGTCCGTTACGAATGGCAATTAAAGTTTTGATAACATCTAAAATATCTACTTTTGTTAGCGTGCCTGGACCTTCATCGTCGGTACGACCTAAACGACGATTGAACTTCATACGACCGACTTCAGACAGGTCATATCGCTCAGTTTCAAAAAATAGATTTTGGAATAATGCCTCTGCAGCTTCTTTTGTTGGTGGTTCACCAGGGCGCATCATACGATAGATTTCAACTAAGGCTTCTAATTGTGAAGTTGATGAATCCACACGTAAGGTGTCTGAAATATAAGGACCATTGTCGATATCATTGGTATATATAATTTCGAAATCGGCTACCTGGTTTGCTAAAAACTTCTCCAGCAAATCATTAGTAATTTCCACGTTTGCTTCTGAAATCACTTCACCAGTTGTTTGGTTAATTATTGATTTGGCAAGCACTTTATCAGTTAAATATGAAGCAGGAACAACTAATTCAGTCATACCATATTTTTCCATCATTTTTACTTGACGTGCGGTAATTCTACGGCCTTGTTCAACAATCACTTCACCTGTTGCTTGATGAATAATATCAAATTGAGCAATCTCGCCACGCAGGCGCGAAGGAACCAGGTCTAAATGAAATTCGCCTAAACGTATATGGCAGCCAATAGTAGAGAAAAACTCAGATAAAATTTGTTCCGTATCATAGCCTAATGCACGGAGGATGACAGAAACAGGTAGCTTACGACGTCTATCAATTCTAGCAAATAAGCAATCCTTGGGGTCAAATTCAAAATCTAACCATGAACCACGATAAGGAATAATACGAGCAGAATATAATAATTTACCCGACGAATGTGTTTTACCTTTATCATGTTCAAAAATTACACCAGGAGAACGGTGCAACTGCGATACAACAACACGTTCTGTTCCGTTGATAACGAAAGTACCTTCTTCAGTCATCAGAGGTAATTCGCCCATGAACACGTCTTGTTCTCGGATGTCTTTAACTGGCTTTGGTTCACCAGGAGCATCCTTATCAAAAACTGTTAAACGTACTTTTACTCTCAAAGGAGCGGCATATGTTAAGCCTCGTAGCTTACATTCACGAACATCAAATGGTGCCTCACCAAGTGAGTAAGATACGTATTCCAGTCTCGCATTACCAGAAAAGCTTGCAATTGGAAAAATAGATTGAAATGCGGTGTGCAAACCCGTTTTCGAAAAATCGGTATTAGAATGACCGGTACCAATGAAGTCTTGGTAGGAATTTAATTGAATTTCAAGGAGATTCGGAATCTCGATTTGGTCATTCTGTTTGCCAAAGCTCTTGCGAAATCGTTTTTTTTCAGCGAAAGAAAAGTTAGGGTGAGCATTTGCTTTGGTCATATTTAATCCTCTGTCAGATGATCAATGTCAATTTACAATTTTAAAAAACACTTAACCCAGGTGTGCTAAACACGCCTGGGTTATAGAAAAAATAGAGAATAAAATTATTTAATCTCTACTGTAGCACCAGCTTCTTCAAGTTGTTTCTTGATAGAATCAGCATCAGCTTTAGAAATGCCTTCTTTAACAGGAGCAGGAGCTGCTTCTACTAAATCTTTAGCTTCTTTTAAGCCTAAGCCAGTGATGGTACGAATCGCTTTAATCACTTCAACTTTCTTGTCGCCGAAACCGGTCATAACTACGTTGAATTCAGTTTTTTCTTCTGCAGCAGCAGCGGGAGCAGCAGCAGCAGCAACTGGCATAGCGAAAGATGCAGCTGAAACATTGAATTTTTCTTCCATTGCTTCGATTAAATCTACAACTTCCATTACAGACATACTAGCGATGGCTTCTAAAATATCATTTTTTGCAATAGCCATTTAAGACTCCTAAATATAAAAAAATTACACGACTAGAATACTATGCAACGATAGTATCTTTTACAGCAACCATTGTTCGAACCAATTTTGCTTTAGGCTCAGCAATTGTGCGTACCAATTTCTCAACTGGTGAACGCATGACGTATAGTAACTTAGCAAGAGCTTCATCACGGGTTGGTAAGCTTGCAATTGCTTCTAAATGTTCTGCACCATATGATTTACCACTAACAGATAATGCTTTGATTTCTAATTTATCAAAATCTTTCGCATAACCTTTTAATAATCTAGCGGCGTCACTGGGCGCTTCCATAGAGAGGGCAATAAACAAAGGACCAACTAATTTGTCACTTAAGCAGGCAAATTCGGTATCTTCGAATGCACGACGAGCTAATGTATTTGGAACTACTCTCAAATACACGTCAGCTTTACGAGCGGCCGATCTTAAATGAGTCATTTGATTCACTGTTAAGCCACGATAGTCAGCAACAACTGCTGACACAGCCTTTTTCGCTACTTGATTAACTTCTTGAACAACTTGTTTTTTAGCAGCTAAAGACAATGTCACGTTACGGACCTCCTTCGTTAACAAATCCTAGTGGATTTGTGAAAATGGTGCGTGTTATTTACACGACACCGTCTGCGCAGGGTATTAAGCGTTAGCACCTGCGGTCTTCGACGGCACCGATTAATCAATGCCGTGAAAATTTTTTAAATGGTGGATTATTCTACACTGATAAAGAAGATAGATCAAGCGTTAATCCAGGACCCATTGTAGAAGATAAAGATACTTTCTTAATGTAGACGCCTTTGGCAGTTGTTGGCTTCAATCTTTTTAAATCGGCTAACAATGTATTGATGTTTTCTACAACGTCTTCAGGAGAAAAGCTTACTTTACCAACTGGACAATGAATAATACCATTTTTATCTGTTCTGTATCGAACCTGACCTGCTTTTGCATCACGAACGGCATTTTCTACGTTCATGGTCACAGTACCTACTTTTGGATTTGGCATTAAACCACGTGGGCCTAATACAGTACCTAATTGACCAACGATACGCATTGCATCTGGTGTTGCAATAATAACATCGTAAGGAATTGAACCTGATTTAAGCTCTTCAGCTAAATCTTCAAAACCAACGCGGTCAGCACCAGCAGCTTTTGCTTTCTCAGCCATATCACCTTGTGCAAAAACAGCGACACTGACAGTCTTACCAGTACCTTTTGGTAACAAAGTTGAAGAACGTACAACTTGATCAGATTTACGAGGGTCAACACCTAAGTTGATAGCCACATCGACACTTTCATTGAATTTTTTTGATGCGAATTTCTTTAATACATCAACAGCATCTGTTGCTTTATAAAATGTATTAGGTTGAACAGTTTCGCGAATTAATTTTTGGTGTTTTGTTAATTTAGCCATGATTATTCTCCCATCTCAACATCAACACCCATACTACGTGCAGTACCTGCAATAGTGTTAATCGCAGCATCTTCAGAAGCAGCGGTTAAATCAGGTTCTTTAGTCTTAGCAATTTCTAATAACTTCGCGCGAGTAATCTTACCCACTTTTTTAGTGTTTGGGTTTGAGCTACCGCTGGTTAAACCAATTGCTTTTTTAATTAATACAGAAGCTGGAGGTGTTTTTAATTGGAATGTGAATGAGCGATCAGAATAAACACTGATAACAACAGGAATGGGTAATCCAGGCTCTAAATGCTGGGTTGCAGCATTGAATTCTTTACAAAAACCCATGATATTTACACCACGTTGACCTAATGCAGGACCAACTGGTGGACTTGGGTTCGCTTTACCAGCAGGAATTTGCAACTTAATATAGGCTTCAATTTTTTTTGCCATTTTTGACTCCTCAATGTGGGTTAACGTCAACAACCAATTTGTTGACTCCCCTGTTTACGAAAATTAAGTTTTCTCGACTTGACTGAAATCAAGTTCTACTGGCGTAGAACGTCCGAAAATCAAGACAGATACTCTTAACTTACTCTTCTCGTAATTTACTTCTTCTACCACACCGTTAAAGTCCACAAAAGGACCCTCTTTAACGCGAACCATTTCACCGGTTTCAAATAAGATTTTAGGTTTCGGTTTGGTTGCGCCTTCTTCAACTCTTCTTAGAATAGAATTTGCTTCTTTTTCAGAAATTGGAGTAGGTGATTGGCTTGTTCCACCAATAAAACCAAATACACGGGGTATAGAACGAATCATGTGCCAGGTTTCATCATCCATTATCATTTGGACAAGAACATATCCTGGGAAAAACTTACGTGTGCTCTTTCTCTTTTGGCCAGCTCGTATTTCTACAACTTCTTCAGAAGGAACAACGATCTCACCAATTTTATGAGCTAAATTTTGCAATTGCGCGCGCTGCATAATTTCACGCATGACGAAATTTTCATAACCTGAATAGGCATGCACAACATACCATTGCATTATCTTTTGTTCATCCACGGTCTATCTCACCCTAAATGTGTTAATTTAGCAATTAACCAAATCATGACATTATCAAGCAGCCATAATATAACGCCGGTAACTGCAACCATAATTATAACAATCATTGTTGTTTGAATTGTTTCTTGTTTTGTAGGCCATACAACCTTTTTGGCCTCATTATATGAATCCATGATCAGCTGTTTCAGTTCTACACCTGAATCAGTCAACATAAATGATAACAATACCAAAGCAAACCAACTCACCCATACAAATAATTGTAAAGATGAACTTAGATTAACATAAAACTGAAATAAAAAGTTACTAATAGTTAAGAAAACTATAAGCACCCATAAAAAATTGTTTTTTGTTAGCATGTGGTTTCTTTTTTTAAAGGGTTGGCAGGCCAGGAGGGGATCG
>DNMA01000193.1 GCA_003489505.1 Legionellales bacterium
CCCATTTTTCGCATATCTTGCTCATCTGAAAGACCGTGAATAATAGATCCAGCACTTAAGAATAATAACGCTTTAAAGAAAGCGTGGTTCATTAAGTGAAAAACTCCAACTGAATATTGAGATAAACCACATGCAAAGATCATGTAACCTAACTGACTACACGTTGAATACGCAATAACACGTTTTAAATCGTTTTGTACAAGACCTGTTGTCGCTGCAAAAAAACATGTCATAGCCCCAATTACTGTAACTACGACAAGTGCATTTGGTGCATATTCAAACAAAGGTGAACAACGAGCAACTAGAAATACTCCAGCTGTTACCATGGTTGCTGCGTGAATTAACGCAGATACTGGCGTTGGTCCTTCCATTGCATCAGGAAGCCATGTGTGTAAACCTAATTGAGCAGATTTTCCAATGGATCCAATAAATAATAAAATACAAATAGTTGTTAATGCGTCAACTTCCATTGTACAAAATACAAACGAAGTTTCGGCTAATTTTGGTGCACAGGCAAATGCGCACGCAAAGTTCACTGATTGACACTGCGTATACAACGCCATAATTCCTAAAGCTAAACCAATATCACCGACACGGTTCATTAACATAGCTTTAATAGACGCTTTAGACGCTTGTAAACGTGTAAACCAGAAATTAATTAAAAGGTATGAAGCTAAACCTACACCTTCCCACCCAAAAAAGAGTTGAAGGAAGTTATCTGCAGTTACAAGCATTAACATACAGAATGTAAATAATGATAGATAGCTCATAAATCGTGGTAAATGGGGATCATGTTCCATATACGAAACACTGTACAAGTGTACCAGTGTACTTACCCATGTAATAACAACAATCATTACACTTGTAAGCGTATCAAAATAGAATCCCCACCCGGCATCAAATAATTCCGATCCGAACCATGTATAAAATGGAACTGAACATGGACTTCCGCATAAAGCAACTTCATAAAAGACAATTCCACTTAAAATTGCGGACCCAAGAACACTTCCTGTTGTTACAAGAACCGCCCCACGAGATCCAATGAGAAATCCAAATAGTCCAGCTGCACAACTCCCCAAAAGAGGTAAAAATACTAGAAGTAAGTACATACAAAAAATGACTTTTTGAGTTAAACTATTATAAAATTAAGAAACTTTTGTAACAGTTTTTGCAAATTCTCGAGTATTCTGTTCGAACACTTCTTGACGTTTAACATGAACTCCTTTGTGAAGTGTTAAAACAATTGCACCAAGCATTGCGACTAAAAGAATGAGACTTGCAACAATAAAAAAATAGAAGTAGTATGTGTAAAGTAAAACACCAATACTTTCTAAGGGTGTGACTGCTTCTAACAATTGTGCCCAAGAAGTCCAAGGACCTGGACTTATCTGAGGCGCGGATGTCCACATTTCAGGTGACCCTAACCACGGGATTAAATCATTATTTACAATAAGAACCATTTCACCTAAAAATAACAATCCTAGAAATCCTCCAATTGGCACATAACGGAGCTTTCGTTCTGAAATCTCTGCAAGTTTAATGTTTAGCATCATAACAACGAATAGAAACAATACGGCAATCGCTCCTACGTAGACAACTAAAAAAATCATTGCAAAAAAATCAAGACCTAATAAAATTAAAAGTCCAGCACTGTTAAAGAAGACTAAAATTAGGAATAACACCGAGTGCACTGGATTTCGTGATTGAATTACCATAATTCCAGATGCAATGGCGAAACTTGAAAATAAATAAAAGAGCCACGTCATATATAAACAAATTTTTGAAGGTATATAAATTATGTATACATTATAAAAAATGTATCATTAAACTCCTTGAAATGCGCTAAAAAGGAGATATCGAATCTCTTTTAAAGGTAATGCTTTTGCTGCTTTTACATTCCAATTTAATTGAAACCCCTGAAATCCTTGGAAGACATCCGATAGTGGCTCCAATTCAAAAAATAGAAATGGATCGCGATACCCACGATTAATTTCCATAAATTTTGTTTTTTCAGACGCACTTAAGATTTGCCAATCGTATAAACGAGGCAAATAAAACAAAGCATACTTTTCAAAGAATTTAAAAAGTACATTTTTTCGGAGCGTAACACAACACCCAATGACAGAATTTTTACGTAAACGAAACGCTGCCACTGATTTACGAGACCAAGTTAGAGTTGCTTTTTGACCAGTCAAATACTCAAATGCCATTAAAACAGGTAATACTTGTTTTTTATCTTGAACAATATCTGATGAACTTGAGTGTAACACCAATTTGTCAAATTTTGGAAGCTCGTTGATATTTGAAATTGGTAATTTCAGAATAAGATCAGGACACACAATGTGTTCGTAATATGTAGAAAATCGAGTCATATAAAATAGTTAGATATTATTAAACTTTACCCGACTTATGAAACTTTTGAGCAAGTCGTGATAAAAGATTCAATGAGTAATACATCCATTCGTGATTCTCTGTATTTACAGGAATCGGGAATGTAATATAATCCAATGATGTATTGGAATCCACAAAAGCTAAGACAGGAATTTGAAGACGAAACGCTTCGCGTAATAAAAGAAAATTTTCCTGTGGTCGGCATACAATAAGTAAATCAGGACGTTGACGGAATTTTAACTGTGGTTTTGTGCTACCAGACATATGTTGCAGTTGGTTTGCAGAAGATACGGTTAAAAAACCAGGAAACGCATCTTTCATCTTCTTGTAACGCGGTGATGTTACTCGAAAACTATTCACAAATGGTTTAAACATCGATGTGATAAATCCAAATTGAGAAACATGAGTTGAAATCGACGACCAATTTGTTAGAGTCCCTCCAATCCAGCGATTTCCAGCAATTGCAATCGACGGTTCAAGCTTGTCAGCATATTTTGCTGCAAGTTGACTAAAGGGTGAAAATTCGTGACGTGAGTCAACTAGAAGTAAACGACCTTGGTTACGCAAAATAAGCGATGCAAAGTACAGCCCTTCCGCAGTTGCTTTAAGTGTAACTTCTGGATCAATAATTGTAACGCCATCTCGAATACCTAAAAAAGACTTTGCCATTTCCGGATACCATAATCGATTACCAAAAAAATTCAAAGGTTTATGACCCAATTGGGTTTTCATTTGAATCATTTGTGAAAGGCGCTCCTCAATTCGTTTCACTTTTTTGGATTGATTTAGAGTAAGCTTTGACTTCTGTGTATGTTTGTATTGTGTCATATGTATTAAAAATTACAAAAAAGTAAGTGACAAGACCACGCATCCTCGGATTGAAAGTTTCAGTTTTTTAAACTGAAACCTTCATCTGTATACGAGTAATCTTATCTTTTGGTTTATACCAAAAAATAAACACCAAAAATGATGTTTGAATTAAAATACGAATAAAATTAAGAATGCCATCATTAATGCGAATAAAGCAATCGCTTCAGTTAAAGCGAATCCTAAAATAGCATATCCAAATAATTGTTTTGTTAATGATGGGTTACGAGCTACAGAGTTAATTAAAGATCCAAATACAATTCCGATCCCCGCTCCAGCTCCTGCTAATGCGATTGTGGCACATCCTGCACCAATAAGTTTTGCTCCTTCAAACATATCGAAGTAGTTTTTTTATACAGACTTAACGGAAACATTGACGAGTCAAACCAATGGCTGAAATCGTCATTAAAAAATATTTTTGGATTGTTTTTCGTAAGGGTCGAGTTATTTGCGAGTGTTTAACTCCAGTCTAACGCCCCTTTACGCCATTCGTACACGAAACCAATCGTAAGAATGATTAAGAAAACCATCATTGACCAAAATCCGAAATGACCAACTTTGTTTAGAACAACTGCCCATGGAAATAAAAATGTTACCTCCAAGTCAAAAATAATGAATAAAATGGCAACTAAATAAAATTGAATATCAAATCGTCCTCGAGCATCATCAAATGGGTCAAATCCACATTCATATGCAGAAATCTTTTCTGGATCAACTCGACGTGTTGCAGTCAAAAACGGTAGAATTAGTAAAGCTAACGCTAATAGGGAAGCGATACCAAAATAGATTAAAATACCAATATATTCAACCATAGGTGTTATCTATATTTTTTTTACTTCTGATCTATAAAACCAGAAAGTATATATTAAAAGCACTTCAACCTCAGAAAACTTTACTATACGAGAGCGACGGGATTTGAACCCGCGACTTTTGGCGTGACAGGCCAATACTCTAACCAACTGAGCTACGTCCTCAATACGCACACAGAGTTATTTACGTATTCTATGTATATGGTTGCCCCATT
The DNA here is from genome assembly GCA_003489505.1 of Legionellales bacterium. Taxonomy (GTDB): domain Bacteria; phylum Pseudomonadota; class Gammaproteobacteria; order Legionellales; family Legionellaceae; genus UBA2653. The sequence goes on from DNMA01000193.1 coordinate 4,283, forward strand.
CACCGTTTATAAAGAGATCATGGTCTGATCTCTTTATACCGGATGTGGTCTTTGTACCATACATTTTCTGAATTATGGAATATACCCTTTGAAGTATGCTGTGTTACACGATAATTATATAAAAATATAATTATCGTGCCGCAGAAAGTGTTTGGTGTGATACAACTTCATTCGCTTCATCATTTTTGTAGTGGATCAAGAATGATTCCAGTTTACCTAAGAAAGGCATAAAAATTAAGAAGTATACAAAGAAGTACACAGATGCAAGCTGTCCAATTAAGATGTACGGGTCTTCAACTGGCTCTTGCCCAATCCAAACTAAAATAATACAGTCAGCAACAAGTAACCAAAACGCTTTTTTGTGTAATGGACGGAATGCTGAGCTTCGTACTTGTGAAGAATTAACAAATGGTAATGCTAATAGTGAAATAAATACTAAAGCAATTGCTGCAACTCCTCCAAGTTTATTCGGAATACTACGTAAAATAGCATATACCCATAGGAAATACCACTCAGGTACAATATGAGCAGGTGTTGACATTGGGTTCGCTGGGATATAGTTATCAGGGTGTCCCAATACATTTGGATAAAAGAATACAAAGATTGAGAAAACAACGGCAAATGCCATCCATCCAACTAGATCTTTAACATAGAAATAAGGATAAAAAGTTACCTTATCTACTGATGAATTTGTACCAAGAGGGTTATTTGAACCATATTGGTGTAATGCAGCAATGTGTACAAGTGACGCACCAGCAATAATAAATGGTAATAGGTAGTGTAAACTGTAAAAACGGTTTAATGTTGCATTATCAACTGAGAAACCACCCCATAACCAAGTTACAATCGTATCCCCGACAACGGGAATTGCACTGGCTAAACTTGTAATTACTGTCGCACCCCAAAAACTCATCTGTCCCCAAGGTAAAACATACCCGATAAATGCAGTAATAATCATAAGTAAAAGAATAATTACTCCAATACACCATAGAAATTCACGTGGACTCGCGTAGCTTCCATAGTATAATCCACGAAACATGTGAATGTATACAACCATGAAAAACATACTTGCCCCGTTTGCATGAGTGTAACGTAATAACCATCCCCCTTCAACATCACGCATAATGTGTTCAACACTTAAAAAAGCTAAATCTACATGCGGTGTGTAGTGCATTGCTAGAAAAATCCCAGTTGCAATTTGCACCATTAAACATAGACCAGCTAAACTTCCATATCCCCAGTAATAGTTTAAATTACTCGGTGATGGATAATCAACTAAATGTTCATTAACAGTTGATAACAGAGGTTGCTTTAAAATAGAAACGCGTTTCATA
>DNMA01000191.1 GCA_003489505.1 Legionellales bacterium
GTGGTGTGCTCTATGACTTTATTCAAGCACATCGCGATACGGTACCTGTCTTTATCATCAACTATGCCAAATTCTCAGCTGATGATATCGCTCGCATCAGCAATAGCTTGTATGACCAAACCGCCAGTGCCGATGGGGTTCCACTGCCACCCCAAAGCATTATCGTGGGACTTTCTGACCCCGAAACGGGTTACACCGGTGCCGACTTCTACTCCCGTTTCGATAAAATCAATGATTATCCCTCTACTTTCCCCATTCCATCCTTAAAACCCTTTGCCGAACAAGCACCGGCCGATTGTACCGACATCAATCTCTTCAACGCCTCATCCTGGATAACCAAATTGTTTGGTGGATGGAAAATCCAGCAAAGCGTCCCCCATTTTGTGCCCGGTGCATTGGAAGAGGCGCTCAAAACCGGTAAACCCCTTAAATTCATCAATCCCCCTCTCGATGACCCTGAGTTTGATAAAATCTGGACCCAAGCACGTATCATAGGTGAAATTAAAACACTCGATTGTACCTTCACCATCCCTAAAGATTTACCCCTCTATACCGAACAACAACCTTTTAACCGCGATGTGCTCGTCATTGCATCCACACCCCTACCCAATCCCTATATTCTCAATCCCAGTTTGGCCGCCAACTTCTTTCAACAATACACCTTCTCCAACCAGACCCTCTCGCAAACCCCCGGTATCCTCGAACTGCATCAAGGACAAACCATCAACATTGAATTAACCCGCGACCTCTCCGATGAAACCTGGAATGCCTTCTTTGCCGCCTGTCAGCAATTCAATGTCACACCCGTCATTAGCCAAACAACTGAAATGCTTGATACATGGCCTACCCATAACGCATGCATTGCCACACCCGACATCGACTTTACCTTATCACAAATGCCAGATAGCTGGATTGTTATCGATGCCTCTGAACTTAAAACCAGTGATTTAATTCAAGCTATTAAAGGCGGCATTCAAGCTGATGATTTTGTCTTCGAACAAAAAGAACAAGCTCTCGTCAAACTTTTAAACAACAATCAAAAGGTCATTCTCAAAGGGCCCCTCTCCCTTGAACTTCAAGATGAGCTCATCCCCTTTATCCGGCAACACCAACATCCAGGGCAACTTCTTATTATCTCCAAACATCCCGTGCCAGGACTACCCGCCTATGCTCACCAGTTTACCCAAGAAAGTGACTTAAGCTTTATCAAACATAAAACCCTTCAAGAACGCGGTGAAGAGACCTTCAAAGGACTGGATAAAATCATCCCCAACATCAAACTCCCAAACTTTAACCCCGATACATCTGCCCAAGATACACAAGCCTTTATCGATGAACGCAAACACCTGGTCATGGAAAGCCTAAAAGACCAACCCTATGTCTTTATTGCAGGACTCACTGGCGTGGGTAAAAGCCGTTTTATTGAATCCGAACTCGCCCAAGACCACCATGTTTTCTTTGGCAATATCAAAGAATGGGCCACATCACCACCCAATGAAAAACTCAATATCCTGTTTATCGACGAAGCCAATCTATCGCCACGACAATGGTCGGAGTTTGAAGGGCTTTTCCAGAAAAAACCCGGCATGGTCATTGATGGCGAGTATGTTGAGCTCTCTCCCAACCACAAGGTTATTTTTGCCGGCAACCCTTTAAGCTATAGCGATGACCGACAACTGGCGCCCCTTTTTGAACGACACGGCAATGCCATTATCTTCGAGCCCTTATCACCTGCTTTTATCTATGAGAAAGTCATTAAAGATATCTTAGGCAACCACAAAGAACTCGGCGCCCTCTTGCTCGATTACTACAAGTTTGTCACCGAATGCTCACAAAAAGAAGTTCTCATCACCCCAAGACAAGTACAAATGATGGCAACCCTAGTGAGTAATAATTCCGATGTTGACCCACATTATTATGCACAACAAATCTGTCGACCCTTGGTGCCCGAGAAAAAACTAAACGCCTTTGATGAACGTTTTACACCCGTTCTCATCAAACATCCACCCATCCCTCAATCCACTTTCTACAATACCCCGTCGCGTTTACCTTACCAGCACCAAATCATCGATTTCCTCAAACTCCAACAATGCGTTCCCAACCCAGGCCTTAATCGAATGGTGCTCGAAGGTGAAGCCGGTATTGGGAAGACCGAAATGATAATCGATGCGCTAGTGACGCAAGGCTATAAAAAAAACAAATCCTTCTATCACATCCCCGCTTCCATGAACTATACACAAAAAAAAGAAATCTTCTTAAAAGCTTTTGATGAAGGTGCCATTGTTCTTATCGATGAAATCAATAGTGTTGCCACCATGGAAAAACTCTTGAATAGCATCTTGGACAATAAACACCCTGACGATAATCGACCCCCGCTTAAACCCGGTTTTCGGTTAATCGGCACCCAAAATCCTGCCTATTACGCTGGGCGAAATGTCGATAGTCCGGCTTTGGCCAGTCGCACCATCACCATTAAACTCGAACCCTATCCCCATGATGAAATGGTCGACATCCTACAATCCAAAGGACTGTCTTCCGAAAAAGCCGAGCCTCTCGTCAGTGCTTTTGAATACATGCAAAACGAGGCCATTCATAACCATGAGAAAACCATTCCTTCTTTTAGGGACTTGGTGAAAAAAGCAGAATTCATCATGAAGTCTGAACGGGCCTATCAAAAACTCGAAGAAGTGCTAAAAGTGCTTCATCAAAATGGCATGATCTTGTTCAATCCACAGGGAAGTTTGAATCAGGTGCTTGACTCTATGCGTCTCCATGATGTCACCAAAGCGATTCGATTTGACCACCATTTTTTCTCTAAAAATATCGGTATCAATCCTTTCATCATTCGTGTATTTGAACGCTTATTTGAGATCAATGCGGATTTCCGCATCATGCCTTCAGTTAGTGACATCGTCATCTTAAATGCCATTTTAAACTCAAGCACACTACTGGATTTAAAAGAATCATTACAACCCCTAGATGCTTATTTGCAAGCTCTTATCAAACGCATTGATAATCATGAAATCTCTTTTTTTGATTTACAAATTTTTACAGCGAAGTATGCTGAACGACTATTTTTAATCGATTACACCGTGGATAGAAACCATAACATCCGTTTTTATCCCAATAATGATGGCGTTACCCCAAATTTACAAATATTTAAAGCCTTAAGCCAATACTTTCAAATTGAATTAATCGAACCACTCAGCAAAGCGGGACTCATTTTGTTTATCGATAATATTAATTCGGCTTTTACCAATCTGATTCATTCCACGAATCCACAAGATTTAAAAAAGATTCAAACGGCTTGCGACATTGTATCCAAAAAAACCTCCAATTTTTTCAAGACCACGGTTACTTCCCCCAAATCAACACATGTTGTCTTTGAAGTGACTCATCAAACGCCTTTGTCTGAAAAATACAAGATGATTGATGCACCAATTCAGTACCGTATGCAAGACCATGACGGAATTATCCACGCCGAGTTATATGATGACAACCTCCCTCAATCACCCATGAATATGGCTTCAATCGTCATGAATATGATTGAGAATGTATTGTGTCACAAAACAGATATTGAGATCCTCAGTCAAGATGCATTCATGCTGGGCATTGCGAAATCTTATCTTGATTTTATCAATGAAAAAATTCCTGAGCTTCATCTCCATTATGCGATTCCTAAAGTCACTTCTGATGAAGGAGAGGTATTCTTTAAAACTCGAATTGCACCTCATCTTGATTTTAAAGATTCACCACCATGGTTAGTTGAAGCCCTTTCTAAAGCTGATCAAAGGAATGAATCTGCGCGTTTACGAAAATAAAAACCCCTAGGATTCTTGCCTGTCTGTGGCTGATTCGTAAACTTTGTTTTTGTTTCGTTTTCCAACCGCAACGACTCGCAATATAATTTTGTTATCATTAGTTAGCGGAAATAACATGGGGATCTAAAATGAAGATCCCAACATACCATATGCAAAAGTTGTGATCTAAGAATATTTAAAAAAGTGGAGTGTTGTTTGCGCAAGTTTTGGACCATCCGCCGGTAACAACATTGATTTTAAATCATTTAAACGATTGATCATACTCATACGCCAATCAGACTCTTCAAGAAGAGCTTGGAGCATCTTACTGAGCTCTTTTGGGTTACAATCGACTTGTAAGAGTTCTGGAATCACCATTTGATTGAGCAATAAATTACTTAAACCCAAATACTTCACTTTCATCCAACGCGTTGCCAGATAATAGTTCAACCAACTGGATTTGTAGATGATACAAGACGGTTTTGCCAAAATTGCGCACTCTAAAGAGGCAGTGCCTGATGAAACCACCACAGCATCAGCAGCTTGAACGACGTTCTGGGCTTGGCCATCAATCAACTCAAGCTCAGGTATTTCTTTCAAATAAGGTAAAAAATCATTTTGACTTAAACTTTTTGCAACAGGTATCACTAATTTTAAGTTTTGAAAGCGTGCTTGAGTTTTTAAAATCTTTAAGCTTTTAATCATCACAGGCATGTGTCTTGCAATTTCTGCTTTGCGACTGCCTGGTAATATGGCCAAAATAGTTTCATCTGCAGACCATGAAAACTGCTCTCTACAAGCTTCTTTACTCGGCAAATTAAGTAAAGACTCTCGTAAAGGGTGTCCAACATATGATACGGATACTTTGGCTTGTTCATAGATGGCTTTCTCAAATGGCAAAATGACCGCCATGTGGTCAACGTTTTGTTTGATAATTTCAATCCGTTTAGCCTTCCAAGCCCAGATTTGTGGAGAAATATAATAGATGACCGGGCAACCAATATTTTTTTTAATCCATTTCGCCATGCGTAAATTAAAGCCGGGGTAGTCGACTAAAATCACTGCATCGGGACGATGCTTTAGTAAATAGGCTTGAGTGATTTTAAAAGCCTGTCGAATGGCTTTTAAATGTGTCAAAACACCGGTAATGCCGGTAATAGCAAGCTGGGTTAAATCCAAAATATTTTGCATGCCTTGCGCTTCAAGATGTTTACCACCTAGGCCGCTGACAATCAGATTAGGCGATAGTTGTTTAATCTCTTTTAATAATGCGCTGGCATGTTGGTCTCCTGACTCTTCACCAGCAATAATAAAAAGATGTTTATCCAAGGCTTCTCTCTTTTGAAATAATATGTTGAATTTGCGTTGCTAATTCCAATACCCGAAATGCGGCTTGCCCATCAACTTGCACAGGCAAATTGGTTTTAACCGCCTGAATAAATTCTGAAATTTGAGCATTTAAAGCATCTTGTGATTGACACTCAATATCAGTGGATTCTAAAAAGATACCATTGGGGCTATCAGGGTTGACCATAAAGCGGGTTAATTTTTGTTGTTGAAAGTTTAAGGCATAATAACCATCATCTTGATAAACGCGCATCAGTCTTTCCAACCCGGAATAAACTCGGCTAGCAGTTAAATGCACTACACAACCATTGGCAAAACTTAAACTGACATTTGCAATATCAATCTCTTTAGTCATTAAAGAAATGCCTTGGGCATGAACATTAATCACATCACTTTTAACAATCGCTAGCACTAAATCTAGATCATGAATCATTAAATCTAGAATCACATCCACATCACTCCCCCGCTTTTTAAATGTAGCTAAACGCTGAGCTTCAATCAATCGTGGATTTTGGCAATGATTTAAGAAGTTTTGAAATGCAGGATTAAAACGCTCTAAGTGACCGACTTGAATGATTAAATTGTTGGATTTAGCAATTTCAATGAGTTCTTTGGCTTGTGAGATGGTATCGGTCATAGGCTTTTCAATTAAAACATGAATTCCATGACTTAAACAAAACTTTGCTATTTCATAGTGCGCTTTGGTGGTAGCCGCAATACTCACGGCATCAACTTGACCCACAAGTGCTTCGAGTGAATCAAATATCGGAACTTGTAATTCTTCAGCAACAGATTGCGCATGTGAAGTATTTCTATCAAATACACCCACTAATTCTGCTTCTAGTGAATTTGCATATTTTTGGGCATGAAAACGACCCAGGTAACCGACTCCAATGACCGCACAACGAATTTTAGACATATTCCACTCATAAATTTTTTAAAAATTATCTCATGAGTTAAGAAAAAAATAAATGAAATATTATTCAGGGGGGCATTGTCGCTGACAAAAATGATGCTTATTCAAATAGCAAATATACTCACAACTTGAGAACTTAGATTTAAAATTGACAATCTTACCCAACTCCCCATCACAACGACAGTTTCCACCATTTTGAACTTGGCAATAATGATGACATTTAGCATTTACGATAGAGGAAAGCATCAACATCAAGAAGCATAAAATACTTTTTTTCATGACAAAACCTTTTGGATAAGCCTATCTAAGAATTAGACAAGAAATCAAGCTTTGTCAAATCACCACCCGCATTCATTCATGAAGGTGGCAATCAAGATTATTGCGCTAAATTTTTGCAATCACGACCAACAAAGAACACTTTCTTTTTGTTATCAGCCGCTTTGAAAATCACATGCTTACACTGATAAGAGCCGACAACATAATTATCTGCTTCAAAACGTCCATCATTGCGAATAACTGGAACAATAGCCTGATCCATTTCGGTATTTTCAACACCATCTAAGCTACTTAATAAAGCGACATAAGTATCATTATGGTAGCCATACAAACTCATATCAATTTTCTTATCCTTTAAAGAGTTCACCACTTCATGCATTTTGGTATACATCATTTTAATTGCCTGCTCTTCCATATGAATCGCATTGTCATCAGCTAAAACGATTTGTGAGCTTACACCCATTAATGAAGCAAGCAGTATTTTATAAATCTTGTTTTTCATTACATAACTCCAATAAAAATAAAAAAATTTTCAATTAGGCGATAGCCTGAGAGTGATGTTAATAAGCTATGAATGTGATCTCAACTGAAAAAAAAGATTTTACACTTATTTTACAAAGCCTTTATCTTTTCTTAAGAATTGATTAAAAATTAACCCCATCGATAATACAAACGGGTAAAAATCCCATAAAGAAATGGCATGAAATCATCGGCCGGGTTGAGTTCAGATTCTCCATATCCTGCTGTATAAATAAACCCAAATTCACCCATTAAATGTGGAGTAAAGCCATAATTTAAGCCTACTCCAAAAGTAGGTGAAATCAACTCATTATTAAATAAATTATCTTGCCGATTGAGCCATGCCCCTCCTGCAGAAGCAAATAAGCGTAATTTTGTATCTTTCCAAGGAACTAAAAATTTACCTTGTAGCACCAGGGTATAAGTTTTAGTTTTGAGCTCAGTTTCACCATTGTTTTCAAAACTATATAAACTTTCTGGGTCAAACTGAATCGTTGCATCGGGGTAGTCCCAGTAATTAAATTCCACCTGAAATTGAGGAATGACTTCAATACCTGCAGCAACACCCCATAAAAAGCCACCCTCATGTGCAGAATTGGGTGTGGACATCGATAATGCTAAATTTTGATTAGCTGTTGCTGGCACAAGCCCTTCCCATGTGGTGGTTCCCCACCCAATACCGCCCCCCACATACCAAGGATATTCAACCTTGTCTGCCATGACTATAGAAGAAAATAGAGTCAATGAACTACCTAGTAAAGTTGCCCACCTAGCCACAAATTTCATCCTTAATTTTATTGACAAGCAAGTCCTGTTGCATTACACAACTGACCTTCATCTGTTAAGCCGCCCTCTTGGTAACAACGCCAGTCTTGTATACAAATTTCATAGGTTGTATCTTTTTGAAATTGACAAGCTCTTTCAATACTACCAAAAGTACTAATCATTCGCTTATAAACCATCGAAACATTATTACACATCCGAGCTGGTAATCCAGACGCCTGACAGTGACATTGCGCAACTTGTTGAAATGAAGCACAAAAGCCAATATCAGAAGCGGGTAAGGCTTGAGGACAATTGGTAGCGAATGTTTGAAAAGATAGACAAAGCGCAGCAGCCGCTAAAGCAAAATTCTTAAATCCTTGAAATAACATATTATTATTGTTCCTTATACATGGAAAAGAAATAATACAATGAAATTAGCATTCTGTGTATCCTTTCAGACAAAAAAAAACACCAGATTATGATTAGTAAACTGGTGTTTTTTTAAAATTCAGAAAAAAATTATTCGTCTGTTAATCGGAAATATTTGGTTCCAAAATAACGTAATAATTTTTTACGAATAGTACCTCGACTGATACCCAATAATTTGGCAGCCTGAAGCTGATTTCCGCGTCTTTTTTCCATTACAGCTTGTAAGAGAGGAGGCTCTACTTCACACAAGATCATGTCATATAAATCTTGAATGTTTTTATTTTTATTTTCAGCCAAAAAACGTGAAACGAGATTATAAACCAATTCTTGTAAAGCTGGTTCATGTTTGATTGCGGTTGCGGTTGACTCTGCTTGAGTTTTGAATTCAGCTAAATTCATTTTAACTTCCTTATCTTAATTAAATCAACATCTTTTCCAAAGTGCTTACATATAAGTATGAAGCGATTTAAATTGTACATGAAGGTTTTATGATTGGCTAGCGATTTATGGTTAATTTTTGCAAAATTTTTTTTGCCCTTTTGGGTCATCAAAAGACTTATTTACTACACATTTAAATTCTTCTAACAATAAAAATCATCCCTTCAATAAAATCCCATGAAACCTTCACTATTTTCTATTTGTCTTTATTTAAGTGTGTTTTTATGGATGCTTTCTGTAAAAGAAGACTTGAAAAAAGGTCAATATGAAGCAACCTGGATATTTTTAACTAAAAATCCAAAGTGGACTCAAAATCTAAAAGACTGGAAATTCAATCCCATGACCAATTCTATTTTTTGGACTGATGCTTTTTCAAATATTATATCTATTTTGAATAACTAAAGAAAAAGCCAGTCATCCAAGATGCCTGGCTTTAAATTTGACTTATGCTTTTGCAAGCAATTGGTTGACTCTAGCAACATAGGCTGCTGGATTGTCTAAATGACCACCTTCAGCCAGAACAGCTTGTTCAAACATCATTTTAGCCCATTCTTTAAATAATTCATCATCTGTAATTTGATGCATTTTTTGAATGAGTGGATGATGTGGATTGACTTCTAAAATTGGCTTGGTTTCTGGAAGTTGTTGGCCTGTTGCTTTCAAAATTCTTTGCATCTCAAGACCTAAATCATTTTCATCCGCCACAATACAAGCCGGAGACTGTGTTAAACGAGTCGTAGTTCGGACATCTTTGACATCTGATTCCAGAATTTTTTTCATTTGCTCAATCATGGGCATGACTTCTGCAGGATTTTCTTGGTCTTTTTCTTCAGAAACCGGTAAATCTAATTTACCTTTTGCAATCGATAGAAGTTTTTTACCTGCATATTCTGAAAGATAACCTACTAACCATTCATCAACACGATCACTTAATAATAAAACCTCAATCCCTTTCTGCTGAAAGATTTCAAGATGAGGGCTCGTTTTAGCAGCATTGTAACTATTGGCTGTAATATAATAAATTTTATCTTGTCCCTCTTTCATTCGAGAGATGTAGTCATCTAAAGACACGTTTTGTTCTGAGCTTTGCAGATGAGTACTCGCAAATCTTAGTAATTTTGCAATATTTTCTTTGTTCGCAAAATCTTCCATGGGGCCTTCTTTTAAGACATTGCCAAAGTTTTGCCAGAATTTTGCATAAAGCTCAGGCTGAGATTCACTCATTTTTTCCAGCATACTCAAGACACGCTTACTGCAGGCTGCACGAATTGCTTCAACTTGCTTGTTTTCTTGTAAAATCTCACGAGAAACATTTAGTGGTAAGTCACTGGCATCAATCACACCTTTTACAAATCGCATGTAACGTGGTAAAAATTGCGTTGCATCATCCATAATAAAAACTCGTTTGACATACAATTTCAGACCGTGTTTTGCATCGTGCTGCCATAAGTCAAATGGTGCAGTCTCTGGAATATATAGCAAACTGATATAGTGTTGCTTTCCTTCGACATGATTGTGTGACCAGGCTAATGGATTTTGAAAATCATGTGTCAGCGATTGATAAAACTTTTGATATTCTTCTTCAGCGATTTCTGATTTATTCAAAGTCCATAAAGCGGTTGCTTTATTCACTGTTTCAAATTCTTCAATCGATGTTTCTTCACCTTCTTCTAATTGCGCTAATTTTTTCATCGCAATAGGCCAAGCAATATGATCAGAGTACTTCGTCACAATTCCACGAATTCGCCAGTCACTGAGAAAATCTAAAGAATCTTCGCGAAGATGTAAAATGATATCGGTACCACGACTTTCTTTGGCATGATTTTGAATGGTAAATTCACCTTCACCATCTGATTCCCACTGAATACCTTCTTTGACTGGCATAGACGCTTTTCGGCTAATCACTGTGACTTTGTCAGCCACAATAAATGCCGAATAAAAACCCACACCAAACTGACCAATTAAGTGAGAATCTTTCGATTGTTCACCCGTTAAGTGACTTAAAAATTCTTTTGTGCCCGATTTAGCGATGGTACCCAGATTTTGTACGGCTTCATCCCAAGTCATACCAATACCATTATCAGAAATGGTTAAGGTTTTTAAGTTTTCATTAAAACGAATCGTGATTTTTAAGTCAGAATCATTTTCATAAAGTTTAGAATCACTTAAACCTAAGAATCTTAATTTATCTAAAGCATCCGAGGCATTTGAAATCAACTCTCTTAGAAAAATTTCTTTATTACTATAAAGAGAGTGCACCACTAAATTTAATAATTGTTTGACTTCTGCTTGAAAGCCTAAAGTTTTACTATCAGCCATCTTTTCTCCATATCAATCGATTTATAATTTATGATACTTCAAAGATAAGGGCAGATTTTTATTTTTCAAGGGGGAGAGAAAGAAAAAACATGCCAGCGAACTGGCATGTTTATAAAATATTAACGACTATAATATAAAGCAAACTCTAAAGGATGAACAGCCAAACGGGCCATATTAATTTCTTCATCCATAAAAGAAATTAAAGTGTTGACTAAACCTTGAGTAAAGACCCCACCGCTCAATAAAAACTCATAATCTTGTTCTAGAGCGCTACGTGCCATCTCTAAGGAAGAACATAATTGTGGAATTTGTTTCTCTTCTTCTGGCGACAAATGATATAGATTATTTTCCATCGCTTGTCCTGGATGAATCTTTCTTTGAATACCATCAAGACCTGCTAGCATCATTGCACTAAACGCTAAATAAGGGTTGGCCATACAATCAGGGAAACGCACTTCAATGCGTTTTGCTTTTGGATTGGTGATGAATGGAATACGAATAGCAGCAGACCGATTTCGATAGCCATAAGCTAAATTAGTAGGAGCTTCATAACCCGGCACTAAACGACGGTAGCTATTGATAGTAGGATTGGTAATAGCATTTAAAGCTTTCGCATGCGTTAAAATACCACCAATATAAAATAATGCAGTCTCTGATAAACCACCGTATCCATCACCGGCAAAGATATTTTCACCGTTTAAAGCCAAAGATTGATGGCAATGCATACCACTACCATTATCGCCGACTAATGGCTTAGGCATAAAAGTTGCCGTTTTACCAAATTGATGGGCTGTGTTGTGAATCACATATTTTAAGACTTGAAGCTCGTCAGCTTTTTGTGTCAAGAAACCAAATTTTGTGGCTACTTCACATTGATTAGCTGTTGCCACTTCATGATGATGAGCTTCAACAACAATGCCCATTTCAGCTAATGTGCTAGAAATTGCTGAACGTAAGTCTTGTGAAGAATCAACGGGTGGAACTGGGAAATAGCCACCTTTAATAGAAGGACGATGACCTGTGTTACCACCATCTTGGACTCGAGATGAGTTCCATGCCGCTTCATGAGAATCAACTTGATAAAAAACACTACCCATTTCATTTTCCCAACGCACGTCATCAAAAATGAAAAATTCAGGCTCTGGTCCAAAAAATGCAGAATCTGCAATACCGGTCGTTTTTAAATACTTTTCAGCCTTCATCGCAATCGTACGAGGGTCATAATCATAATCTTTGCCCGTACTTAAATCTTGAACTTTGCATCGTAAATTAATGGTTTTATTGCGATAAAAAGGGTCAACATTGATGGTAGCATCAAAACATGGAATCAATGCTAAATCTGAGCAATTGATTTCTTGCCAACCTTTAATAGAAGAACCATCGATAGCTTTACCAATGGTTTCAAAATCGTTGTCTACCATCTGCGCAGGTATGGTCACATGATGTTCTTTACCTTGTAAATCCGTGAACCGCAAATCAACAAACTCCACTTGTTCACGCTTAATAATTTCTTGTAATTTTTGTAATGACATGCCAAACTCCTAATATAGCGCACGATGATATAGTCCGTAGAGATTATTCATCTTAAGTTCACTGATGTCAATGACAAGAAGGCATGATTCTTAGAAGAAGAAAAAAAGAGGACTAGGCATGAATTAAGCACTATCCTCTATGTGTATACTTTAATATATCCGATCGATTGCGTATAAAAATATATAAAAATACCAGTACAAATATTCTTTTTTATAATATTTCTTCCTTGATATTGTTTCAGGAGTTTTAGCCCGATTGCATTTACTGAGTGAATGAGGTTTTAAAAAAACTCTTCAATTTTATTCAAATCATCAATATAAAATCCTAACAACCGCTTTTTAAATCAATAAGCCCATAAATAGGAGAATACTTTCCTTTGCTTAATCAGTTCAAAAGATGTACGATATGCGTATGTTTGTTTTTTCTCTTTTTGAATGAATACCTTTACTTACACAGCCATCAATTCACAACAAAAAAAAATCAAAGGTAGTATTGCTGCACAAAATTTGACACTTGCGAAACAGCAACTCAAATCTCAAGGCTTGATTGTCATTCAGATTCAAGAAAAAAAATCCAATTTCATTGATTTAGAACGTCAACCCAAAAATCAAGATATTTGCTTATTTACCAGACAGCTAGCAACTTTTTTATCTTCAGGTATTTCACTCACCGATGCTTTATCCGGTATGGCAGAGGAACAATCTCAAGCCATCATGAAACCTGTTATTCAAGGTATTTATCAAAAGGTATTAGAAGGATATTCTCTTGCTCAATCCCTAAAACAATACCCAAAACTTTTTTCTAATTTATATTGTGCAACTATTTATGCTGGGGAACAATCAGGACAATTAGATCATGTCCTCGACCAATTAGCGAACTACATTGAGCAACAATATTTTGCCAAACAAAAGATTCAGCAAGCCTTAATTTATCCTAGCATGATGATTAGTGTGGCCTTACTGATCATCTTTTTCTTGATGACACAAGTGGTTCCCAAAATTCTGGCTATTTTTGATGATAACCAACAAGCTTTACCTTTGATGACCAAAATTCTCATGTCAATGAGTCATGGTTTTAAAGTTTTTTTTCCTTTTCTTTTACTGATTATTATAGTCATCGGCTTTATTTTTTATCGCAATAAAGATAATTTAATTTGGAAAAGAAAATGGCATCAACACCTTATTCAAAATCGCTTTTATTGTAATTTTATCAAAATGACTCAGATTCCTCGCTACCTTCATACCATGCATATCCTTTTATCTTCTGGGGTAAATATCTTAGAAAGTATGAATGTATCGGGGCAACTGATTAGTAATTTACTAATTAAAGATAAATTTAATGAAGCCACTCAAAAAGTAAAAGAAGGTATTTCATTTAGTAAAGCACTCATGCAAACACAATGGGTCAACAGCATGTCATTACATCTCATTCAAAGTGGTGAAAAAAGTGGTCAGATCGCTGAAATGCTTGAGCGTGCAGCACATCAATTGGATGTCCAAAGACAACAATGGATTGATACCAGTTTGAAGTTACTCGAGCCCATGATTATCCTATTAATGGGCGGATTTGTACTTTTTGTTGTATTAGCGATATTATTGCCTATTTTTCAAATGCAACAATTGGTATAAAATAAACTTACCAACACAAAGAGGTAGTGATTATGTCAAAACAACAAGGTTTTTCTTTGATAGAAATTATGGTGGTTGTCGTCATCATGGGGATTCTGGCAGCTTTAATTGTGCCCAATCTCATGAGCCGCCCTGATCAAGCTCGAGCAGTCAAAGCCAAACAAGATATTTTAGCCATTGAAAATGCATTAGAACTTTATCGACTCGATAATGGTTTCTATCCCAGCGATGAACAAGGCTTAGAAGCTTTAGTGGTACAACCTGATATTGAACCTATGCCATTAAATTGGAGAAACTACCTCAAAAGCTTACCCAAAGATCCATGGGGACATGCTTATCATTACCAAAACCCCGGTGAACACACTGAAATCGATATCTACAGTGATGGCGCACCCGGTCAAAACGCAAAAGTCATTGGCAATTGGTCAGAGTAATGCCAAAAAAACAACAAGGCTTTACCCTGCTTGAAGTTATGGTGGCTTTAGTTGTTATATCAATTGGTTTGGGAGCGCTCCTGGTAGCGACCTCCCAAAATATCCGAGCATACCAGCGCTTAGAAGCGCATATGGCAGAAAACTGGGTCAGTATGCAATCGATTAATTTATTGCGCTTAGGTCTGACGCAGCTTCAAGATAATCAACCCCGATATACGGTCACCCAAATCAAAAATCTTAAAATATATAGCCAATTAGAAAGAAAAAGTACGGCTTTCCCTTTCATGAAACAAATTAAAATTTCAACCCGCAGTCAACCCAATGGGCCTTTTGATCAAACCACTTATAGTTATCTCTATGAACCCACGCCCTAGACAAAACGCATTCACACTCATTGAAATTCTAGTTGCCATGATGATTTTTTCGATTTTGTCATTGATGACCAGTATGGCCATCAAAAAATTTATGACTCAATATGATGCCCTCAAAAAAAATTACCATGAATGGAAAACCCTCAATCATGTCATCCATGATTTTAATGAGCACGCTGAGCATCTGATCATGCGTGGAGTTAAAGCCAATGGCGAACATTTATTTCCAGTGCTCATAGGTCAAAATACCTATGTAGAATGGACCACCCTCGACCAACGTCCCAAAAGGATTGCTTATGTTTGTCGTGATGGTCAATTAGTTATGCGTCAATGGAGTGTTTTAGACCCTCTCGATAGAAATCATTTTCAAGAAAAGATTTTATTCAAAGGATTGGAAAACTGTCGGTTTCGTTATTTATATCCTAATCATGACATTCAAGGCATGTGGGTGCCCACTCGTAATAGACCAAGCCCCAATGGGATACAAATGATGTTAACATTTCAAAACCAGCAAACTTTGGAACTCTGGTTTGCGCTACCACCTTATATCTATGAAATACAAACACAATAAACAAAATGGCTCAGCTCTTATCAGCGCCCTACTCTTGGTTTTAGTCATCGCCAGCTTAACCACAGCATGGATTAGTCAAACTCATTTTCACATTCGATTTCAGCGCCAAGTCAATGAAAATAGTCAAGCCCGAATGCTCTCGGAAGCTGCCAAAATATGGACGGTAGAAGTTCTCAAACAAAAAACATTTCATCAAACCCAGCCAGTCATCGCAAAAATGCCATCCCAAAACATCCCTTTACCACCCAAATGGCAAATACAGGCAGAATTAACAGATGCTCAAGCCAAAATTAATCTCAATACCATTACTGAGCAAAGTCTTCGTTTAAGTTTTTACATGCTCATGAAAGAAGTTCTCAAAGATGAACCGAATGTTAGTTTAGATGATATTTATTACGCCACCACCAGTTGGATTGACCCTAATATCTTCCGAAGTCGCTTTGGGCAATATCAAAATCAATATGCTAAAGCGAGCCCCCCCTATCAAGCAGGCGGCCAACCCATGCAAACACTTGAAGAGTTTTATTCAGTTTATGGCGTCACACCTAGAATTTATCAAAAACTAAAGCCCTATATCACCGTCATTCCTGAAAGTGTACCCATTAATCTCAATACCTGTGATGAAAAAATTATTAAAAGTTTAAGGCCAGGACTGAAAGACGCTCAGGTCAAAAGAATTTTATTTGCCAGAGGTGATAGAGGTTTTCGAACCATTAATGAATTATTTGCAGTTTTAGAAGAATTTAAAATCCCAGTACAAAATGTCACGACCAGAAGCCAATATTTTTGGTTAGAAGTCAAAGTGACCTCTCCCAGCCATCACCGATGGGTTTCAAAATACTTAGTCTACCGACGTTTAGTTGATAAGACTAAAAACACTAAAGTGATTATTTTACAACATGGAAATTAAAATATTTTTATCGGCTTCCATGGTTTACCAGGAATAAGATAAACTATTTATAAATTGCTGTCCCCCCGCGAAAAGCGAGGGAATTAGAAATTTTGGGGTGATTCAATAATTCTACTATAAAAAAAACCGATGTATGACATCGGTTTTTCTAACAAATATGACGCTTAAGCGGTGACATGTCTTGGTAATAATAACCAGTAATCACCGGGCTCACTCATGAGACTTGCAATTTTTGTGGCTTTTTCACCAGCGCCCCAGTAAATATCACCACGAATGGGGCCTTTGATGGCTCCACCTGTATCTTGAGCAATCATAATTCGACTCATAGGTTTCAAATCACCACTGGTATTCACCGGTCGCTTAGTATTTAATAACAAGGGCAATCCCATTGGAATATAACGTCTATCGACAGCCATAGAATACTTTGGCGTTAAAACAGACAATTGTGCACCACTGAAATCACTATCGCCAAACTTAGAGAAATACACATAAGAGGGATTTCTTGCAACAAACGACTGAATTCTTTCAGGATGTTTTGAAAAGTATTGTCGAATATTTTCTGTCGATGCTTTTGCCCGACTTAAAATACGTGAATCAATTACCATCTGAGCAATAGACTTATAACGATGTCCATTTTCATTGTCATAACCGACAAAACATTTTTTACCATCGCCTAAATCAATCACACCCGAGCCTTCAATCTCTAAGGCCATGGCATCAATCGGATTTTTTAACCAAGCAATGACTTTGGCTTTGCCAGCTAAAGCGCCTCGATAAATCTCAGCACGAGAATAGGCTTTAATGCCATGCTTAGGCGTTTCGTATAAAGGTGTTTTATACGTAGAAGTACGCGTTAAACTTCCTTTAAATACTGGAGAATAATAACCGGTAAATTTACCCGAGTGGGTATTTCGCCAATGATAAGGCTGGAAATAATCTTCAAAAAAGCCTTTGGCTTCTTCTTCTGTTGGCTCTGGTAAATCTTTTGCTACTTTACAAATCGGTAACCAGTCTTTCACCTTTAAAGAAACCATTCGACTACCTACTGAGGTATTTGGATTCATCTTTTCCCAAACATCACAAGAGTTTTGAAATGCTTCTAAAGATTTCACAACATCAGCTTCAGACCACTGGGGTAGCGCATCAAAATCCATGGGTTTTAAATGACTAGCCGATACGGTGACAGGCGATTTAACAAAATTATTTCTATCGCGACGAGGTTTTTTGTGCACAACAGGCAACATTAATAAAACGGATACGACTGCAAATACAACGGTTATATTTAACTTTGAAAATTTCTTCATGGACTCTCCATTTCAAAAAATTTAAAGCAGTATTATATCATAAAACCACATAAATGCCCAATTTTTGACTATATTAATCAAGTAAAGAGCTGAAAACGGGTGTTTGAACTTTGGCAGTGGGCTTATTTTCATGTACACTTAAAAAACAAAATCACAGTATATAAAATGATGAAAAAAATCTTCCTTATCATGGTCTTGATGACTTTGGGAACAGCTATAGCGGAGGCTTCATGCCATCCACTTCCTAATTTATTTCAACAACAAATGATTATTGGCTACGGTTCATTAATGCATGAGCAGTCTAAAAGAGAAACCTCCTCGGATGTATCAAATAATCATCCTTTATTTCTTAAATCCTATGAAAGACGCTGGAACTATCAAACCCAAAAAAACACATATCTTGGAATCAAAGCAAACCCTAAAAGTACAATATCAGCAGCTTATTTTAAGGTCTCGCACTGGAGCTTATATTTGTATGACCTTCGTGAAAAAAACTATTGCCGAGTTTTAGTCCATACCCAAAATCTGATTCCACTTTCAAAACAACAATCTTTTCCCAAAGGACAATACTGGGTCTATATCCCCCAATATCCTTCTGAAGAAAGCTTAAGAATTCCGCCCTATTATCTTGAATATTACGTAAAAGGATGTAAAAAAATCTCACAAGATTATCAAAATCCTTTATTTTTTCGATCATGTTTAAAAATAATTCCAAAAAAATCTAGAAATCTATAAAAAGATAGCGATATACTGGCAAAAGTACTTATCTATAATTTATTGACGAGAACTTGCCATGGACAGCACAAAGCTATTTGAAATCAAAAAATTACACAATATCTCTTCAAAAGAATCAATGAGAGCTTTAGAGGAGGGACAAATCATTTTCCTGCCACAGGATGGTTTTGTTCTCGAAAGCCAGGAATTTAGTATTCTGAATGAAAGAATCCTAGCACCCAAAGAGAAAAATATCAGCTACCACCCTGTTCGTAAAAATTTATCAGGCATTCATAAAGACTTTCAAAAAACGCCTTTGAATGAATACACTTTACAAATGATGCAAAGATTTAACGAGTATGCATTCGGCCTAGTGAAATCTCTTTTTCCAGATTATGCTTCTTCCATTCAACAAGGTCGAACGAGTTTCAGACCCGCTGAAATTAAAGACCGACCCACATCTGTTTTAAAAGACGACACTCGCTTACATGTTGATGCTTTTTCTTCAACACCTGTCAAAGGCCAGCGTATTTTAAGAGTTTTCTCAAACGTCAATCCGCATCACAAATCCAGAGTCTGGCAAGTGGGTGAACCTTTTGACAAAGTCTTAGAAAAGTTCCATCCCCGTTTTGAACCCTACAAAGCATTCAAGGCACATTTGATGAATACCTTTGGTTTAACCAAAAGCAAAAGAACTGCTTATGATCATTTTATGTTACAACTTCATGATCAAATGAAATATGATGAAAACTACCAAGAAAATGTAGAAAAAATAACCATTGAGTTTCCCAGTGAAAGCACCTGGATTGTATTTACCGACCAAGTCTCCCACGCGGCACTAAGCGGCCAACATCTACTTGAACAAACCTTTTATGTACCTGTTAGTGCGATGCGAGAAAAGGATATCTCCCCTCTTCATCGACTACAAAAAATTCTACCGCAACAGAAAATGATATAAATCAGAGCCACCCTCTTGAAGGGTGGCAAAGCCCGCCACCGCTTTTAACTCACCATTGACATAGATTAAAGGCACTTTTTGTCTTAAAAAAGGAGGCACACCCCATTCCTGAAATAATTTCTTTAAACTGTGGTGATGGCCTTTCCAAAAAAACTTTTCCCCGCCCTGGCGATAACGAATTTCAACCTTATCCGCTGAAGAAATACTTACACCTTCTGATGATTTTTCAGCATAAACGCCATGCAAATCTTTAGGAAACTCATCCCAAACGCTATCGAAGAAGTGCTTATCATCTTTTTCAAGATACAAGACTTTGCGATAAACCATGATAAAGGCCCCATCCCAATGAATTTGCGCTTGATGGTCTGGTCTTTTAGGAAAAAGTAATTGTTCATAAATGGCTTGAATAATATTTCGATTCGGAAGCCGCAAACCATGCCAACGAAACCATTTCCGAATCATTAAGGCTTTTGTAAAATCATCAACGGCCAACAAATCATCCACCAAAAGATGGGGAGATTGAATTTCAATATGTTGATTCAAATAATGAGATACCTCCTGACAGGAGGCTATCGTATGTGACAAAGTTTCGCGATAGTTATGCCATTTGCTCGCAATCAAAGGCAAAACCTCTTGTCTTAAAAAGTTTCGAGAAAAATCAGTATTTTGATTGCTTTCATCTTCAATCCATGACCATTGATGGTATTTTGCAAAGGCTAAAATCTCTTGTCTTGGAATCGATAAAAAAGGCCGAATGATTGTATAGTGTTTTTTGGGATAAACCACAGGCATCGCAGATAAACCATCGATACCCGTGCCTCTTAATGCATGTAAAAAAAACGTTTCAATCTGGTCGTCTAGATGATGAGCCAATACTAAAGCATCCCCCTCACTCAGTTTTTTTTCAAAAACCGCATAGCGTGCAAGCCGTGCTTGCTCCTCAAGATTAGACCGCGTTTTTAAACAAACTTTCTCTGTCTCAAAAGCAATGCCTAAATACTGACATAAATGCTGACAAAAGTGCTGCCAGTCATTGGCATGAGGACTTAAGCCATGATGAATATGAATTGCTGAAATTTTGATTTTGAGTGCTGGATATTGACAAAGAAGTTGCAATAAGACCACTGAATCTAGACCACCACTTAAACCTATCCAAATCTTTGGAAAGGTTTCTAAGTGTTGAATCAATTTGGAATCTAGAGTCAGTTGCATGTTTATTTGCTAGGATAAGCGCCCATAGCCATCCATTTTTGATAGCGACGGTTAATCAGCTCTTGTGTGGGTAATGCTTGTAATTTACGTAATTCATCGCGGATAGTTTGGGCAATATCTGCAGACATACCAGATAAATCACGATGCGCACCACCTAAAGGCTCAGGTAAAACTGCATCAACTAATTCATGCGCGACCACTTTATCAGCCGTCACACCCATAGCAGCTGCAGCATCCGGGGCTTTTGAGGCATCCTTCCATAAAATAGAGGCACAACCCTCAGGCGAAATCACAGAATAAATTGAATATTGCAACATCAACACATAATCAC
>DNMA01000019.1 GCA_003489505.1 Legionellales bacterium
AAAAAACATTAAAAAATCTTACAGAGGAAGAACTGCCTGTTTTACATGAGTTTACCGGCGATGAGATTCAAAAATTAAGAAAGAAACAAAGCCTAAGTCAGGCTGTATTTGCCAAATATTTAAATGTCAGTCCAGCGATGATTAGAAGCCTTGAGCAAGGACAACGTCATGCACATGGTGCTATTCTAAAATTGCTTAATATTGTAGAAAAACATGGCATAAGTGGTCTAGTTTGACTTTAGTCATAGCCCTAGTGTGTACGTAGGCCCTTAGGAAGAAAAATATTGATGATGCTTTCATTCAGCCCTACTCAGGCTATGCCAAACGAGACTCTCTGGAAATATATTCCAAATTAAGCTTGTCTGATGCGCAAGATAAATATAATGATGTTATCGGAGACTTTCCGAACTGATATTGTGACACTTCCCCACTAGAATGAATCCGTTCATTTAGTGGGGGAGTGTCACGAGCTCTAATCTAAATTTGATTTGATTGAGCGTTTGAGGTAAGGCTGCAGAGCCTAGTTTTTATCAACGCTGTTGTGCAGCCTATCATGGTTATATTAAAACCCTACTAAAGCGAACGCCATTTTAGATACTTAATGTCCCTGAGGTTTTAGCATCTAATGTATGACAATGTTTTTTTCGAGACTGAAATAAACCATGGACATCACTTAAAGACTGGGAAGATCTTTGTTGAAGCAACAAAGCCTGATGTGCAGCATTCATACAATGACACGCCTGTTGAATGGTATATCTTGAGTATGTTTCATTGACGTGAGTTAAGATTTTTCGGAAATGGTCGATAAGTTTTGTCTGACCACTTCCCAATTGCTCATATAGGGTTTGAGTGAATAAACAAATGGCTGATTGAT
Organism: Legionellales bacterium; assembly: GCA_003489505.1. Classification (GTDB taxonomy): domain Bacteria; phylum Pseudomonadota; class Gammaproteobacteria; order Legionellales; family Legionellaceae; genus UBA2653. The sequence continues at coordinate 875 of DNMA01000019.1, forward strand.
TGAGTTTAAAATCGGTATTTTTCTGAATTTTTTCTGCTAAATACGCTAAAACCTTTTGTTCAGAATCTGGCCCATGACACAGATGTCGACGAATAGGCTGCTTCAAGGCCTCTATCATATTTTCTTTGGCTTCTTCAACACGCTCTAATAAAGTATCAAGATTGACCAATCCTGCATCATGGAACGCGGTCATTTGATACAGTTCTGGATTGGAATCCAAAATGCCTTCTAATTCAGAACCAATAATTTTAACACAATAGGTTCCCATAGAAATTTGACCACTGGCCTGACGACATAATCTATCCCAGCAATCCATAATTCGATAAGACTCACCTGGAGTAGAAGAATAAAACTCATAGAGAGCTGCCGTATTCATCAGCCTATCTCTTGTTTCTTCATCTAAGATACTTAAAAAATGTTCAAACTCAGCAATGGCAATGTGCGCTTCACCACCGGCTATATTTTCTTGACCATTATGGTCAACATTGCCCAGGGTTAAGCCATTAATTAAACGTTGCAAATAAGCACCTGCCGTTTCACCATGCAATTGATGATGGACTTTATCGGAAATGATATCGAACAATAAGCTAACCGACTCATGACGAGTTAAAACTCGATGCACTTCGGCAGTGCTTAGTTCTTCTGATTTACCCGCAACCACACAATGATGTTTGAGTCGTCCATCCAAAATTGCAAAATCTAAAACATCTTCGATGAAAATAATGCGGCTGGCATCATCACTAATAACAATCTGCTTTAAATTAATGTTTTCATCAGTATAAGGCGAGGTCACATAACTATCCTCGGATATTCTTTTTAAACTGGGCATGAGTAATGCCAAAGTTGGAAAACCGGTTAATGAATGTAGAATGCCAGCTATCTTGATACAAACCTGATTCAAAGGACTTTGAAAATCATGGCAGTACTGCATATCGGTATTTTGCAGGTAGGACCAGCGATGTTTTAAAAAATTTTTTAGTGCCGTCTGTTGTTGTGAATTACGAGAAGACTCCATCACATTCCGTAATTGATACAAACCAAATTCTGCCTCCAGGCCATGTAATGAAGAAACTTCTTGCTGATAAGCAGATAATTGTGAGGAAATTGCAGTATCAATAAGCCCCATAATATAAGATGATTGTTGAAAAACAGGCATGACTATTCTCAATTGATTAAGTTAATTCACAACGACCAGATTGAATTCTAAGCATCGCTTTACTCTCTGGCACAAACCGAAATGGGACTTCTTGCACACTGACTTGATAACCCAATAATTGTAAAGCTAGCAAGACTGGCCCCAGTATTTGGGAGGGTTGCGCTTTATAGTTGGTCAAAGGATAAATACGAACATCATGGGCAAGTCTTAACATTTCTTTAATAGCTGTCACATGAAAATCGACATCTTGCTCAACCAAATCAGTAAATAAATAGTTAGCACACAAGACTAAATCAAAACTAGAGTTTTCAAAATTTAAAGGCTTTTTAAAATTTAAATGTTGATAACGCCCTTCTTTGCATCCTTTTTGATAATCTTTAAAAAAAGTTTGCATCCCTTCCTGACGCTTTTGAATAAGCTGTTCCAAACCGCCATATTTGTTGAGATCAAATCGATGGGGATGTTCATGAATATTTTTAATTTGCAAATCGAAGTTTTCAAGAAAGCGTTGATGTGTCTTTTTTTCATCCGCTTCAAAACCTGGATCACAACTCACTACTTGAAAATTATTTTGAGTGAGTTCCTGATTCACAGCAGTCACCCCGCAGGCAAACTCTAAAACTCTTTTTTCTTTTGGTTGCTTAGGTAAATCAAACATATCTTGATATTCAAAATAATGATGCCCCCAAAGTACCCACTTGCGCATTCCCTACCCCTTTTTTTGACTTTTAAGTATACACACATCCACTTAATTCTTGAAATTTTTTTAATGGCTTAGTCGATGAATGAAGTATGATGGGTAATATTTCATCATGACAAGCCTGCCAAAATGGCTGGTATAATTTTTCCTGCAAAGGATGATCTTTTGCTGCAGGAAAACATGGCCCATGATTCATTTCTAATAAAAATAAATTTTCGTTCGCATCCAACATAAAATCAATACCTAAAAATGCAATTTTTTGATAAATATCTGACTTGACTTGTTGAGAAAAATGCTGAAAAAAAACGCTTAACATCTTTTGAATTTTGGGAAAAAATGATTGAAAAATAGGATATTGAAAGCTTGGAATTTGAATGACGTTCCGACGTCCGGCTATTAGATGTTCATTACTCAAATGACCTTCTAAACTATTAGTTCGATGGGTGTCATAAGGACTCAGACAAATATTAAAATAACCTGTTGGATAAAGAAAAGCTTGATAAGGAAAAGTCATCACAACAAACATGCGAAGGCTATATTTATGGCCTAACTGTGGTCCTTGTAAAAGATGAGGTGGGTCAATATAGGCTTGTAATACCTGCGGCCCCCCCATACGCTGATTCGATTGATAATGTCGCAATAATTCAGAGACCTGATGAAACAAATGAATATCTTGACCATTATTTAACATCGAGGGTTTTAAAATCCATTTGCCTTCGGGCAAATTTCGAATCACATCATTGTAATTCACATCATCGATATAATGCGTAAGGGGTGCAAAATTCAAATCATGTTTTTTTAAAAAATCTGCTAAAACATGTTTATATTCTAGAGCACAAGAAATATCCTCTGGAATATCAAAGAGGCTATCATTTAAGGTAGCATTCGGTGAAAAAGACCAATCATTTTTTTTTAATACTTCGGCCAACATCACAGCCGATGGTGAACGACTTAAAAAATGATAGGTCTTGGAGCTCATTGCGGTTTCACATTGCAGTAGTGTTGTCTAAACCAGGCAACAAACTCTAAAAACTCTTCAGATTGTGGTTTTTCATAACCCATTAACCATGCATATAAATCTGGATCAGGCTCTTCCAGAATTCGCATAAAAGTCTTTTTGCGCGCCTCACTCAATTGATCAAAGCCTTGTTCCATAAACCGACCGAGTAACAAATCAAGCTCCAACATTCCTCTTCGGCAGCACCATAAAACTCTCGCTTTTTCTAAATTTTGACTCATCATGGCTTAAAAATAATAAAAATGATATTAATTATAAACATTTCATTGATTTATTGATAGATTTTAGGCATTGATTGTTCACAAGCCTATAGATTTAGTCTACAATATGCTCACCCAATTACATTGGTGAACAAAAATGAAGCATTATTATCTAGAGATAGTCTTAACCTTATTGGTCAAAGGCATCCTTTTATACCTTTTATGGTGTTTTTGCATCAAAACCAACTCCTCATATTGGCAAAATAGCCAAGACTGGATGCTCAACCATCATTTTCAAATCCAAAGTTCACCGGAAAACTACTTTTCGCAACCTACACAAGGTGAAACAGATGATCAACAGCACAGTTGTTGAACTTTCCAGACTGCAGTTTGCATTAACTGCGCTTATCATTTTTTATTTGTTCCACTCACGCTTGGACTTTCCATCATGTTAGCCATCATGGAAACCATCTACGTGATGACAGGTAAAAACATCTGGAAAAAAATGGTGCTTTACTGGGGCATCCTATTTGGAATTAATTTTGTCCTAGGGGTTTCAACGGGACTGACGATGGAGTTTCAATTTGGAACCAATTGGTCCTATTACTCTCATTACGTGGGTGATGTCTTTGGCGCGCTGCTGGCCATTTGGTATGAAGCTTTAAGTGGAGTTAAAAAATGTTTAATTTAGATTATGAAAGTTTAAGAGTCATTTGGTGGGTATTACTGGGTGTATTACTCATTGGTTTTGCCATCATGGATGGCTTTGATATGGGGGTTGCTATCTGTTTACCTTTTTTAGGCAAAAATGATTTGGAACGTCGTATGATGATCAATGCCATAGGCCCGACCTGGGAAGGCAATCAAGTCTGGTTTATTTTAGGTGGAGGTGCGATTTTTGCTGCTTGGCCTGCCTTATATGCCCTATCCTTTTCAGGTTTTTATTATGCCATGCTTTTGGTCTTACTAGCTTTAATTTTAAGACCGGTTGGCTTTAAATATCGCTCAAAATTACCTACACAAGCCTGGCGCAGTTTTTGGGACTGGGCTTTGTTTATTGGTGGTTTTGTTCCTGCTTTAATTTTTGGCGTAGCCATGGGCAATGTTTTGCAGGGCGTTCCTTTTCACTTTGATATTACTTTAAGAGCTTTCTACACGGGAAGCTTTTTTGCACTTCTCAATCCTTTTGCAATTTTATGTGGTCTATTGTCTGTGAGTATGCTGGTGATGCATGGTGCTTGTTTTCTAGGCGTCAAGACTCAAGATAATGTTCAAGCAAGAGCTAGAACCACAAGCCTGATAGCCGCTTTACTTTGCATCTTTTTATTGGCTTATGGTGGTATTTGGGTCAGTCATTTATCTACTTATGTCATGGAAGCACCCATTGCCCATGATGGCCCCTCTAATCCCCTTTATAAACAAATTGGGGTGCAAACTGCTGCATGGCTAAAAAACTATCAAAACAATCCTAAGCTTTATGCTGTTCCGGGTATGGGTTTTTTAGGCGCGCTATCTGTCATTCTATTGGGTAATCGATTTAAAAAAATTGCCTTTTTGAGCAGTGCCATGAGCATTCTAGGCATTATTACCAGTGTTGGTGTGAGTATGTTTCCATTTATTCTGCCATCTTCATCTCATCCCAACCACAGTTTAATGATTTGGGATAGTTCTTCTAGCATGCTGACTTTAATCATTATGCTAATTGCAACGCTAATTTTCTTCCCGATTATTTTGAGTTATACCGCCTGGGTGTACAGCGTATTAAGAGGGCCAGTCACAAGGGACGTGATTGAAAACCATCGAGAATCTGCTTATTAGGAGGCAATGATGTGTTATTTTTCTTGGATATTAGGTACAGCGTTCGCTTTAAGTGTTGCCATTATCAGTGGCATTTGGCTAGAACTTCGTTTAAGCGAGTCTCATCCAAACTCTAATGAATAATTCATGAGGGCTTAAAGAGGCTTTATCGCAAATTTTTTTATGGGCTTTTTATTGAGTCACAACAAAAAAAGATTAAATATTAAAAAATATTGTTTAAATATGGTACAATAAATAGTCTTTAATCACTTATGGTAGATATAAAACATGAATAATCAAATCCCAACAACAGAAGTTGACGTTGTAGTCAATACAATTAATCCACCTCTTGCTTTTAACTTTTTTGAAACTTATATCCGTCATATCAAAGCTTTTAAAAGCTCTATTGATCCCTTTTCTGAATGCTTAGGCGTTGTGACAGGAACTGCTTGTTTTTGTTTAATGCTTGGCGCTCAAGCAGAAGAAAATTCACGTCCTGCCACACGTCATGATGTACTATATGCAAGGGAAGAGCGTCGCCGTGATCGAGAAGAATTAGGAACCTCATTTGCCATAGGTTATTGTATTGGTGATGCCCTAGTTGATACCGCATCAATCGCTATTGGTGCATCTGCTTGTATAGTTCCTGCTGTTTGCCGCAGTCTATTTAATCCACTTTTATCAACAGATTCAGTCTGTGGTATTTCTGCAACAGCAATTAATGAAACCAAATTATTTGATTCCTGCACATGCTCATTTTCTATGTAAAGGTAACAAATATTAACCGGTGTGTGAATGACACACCGGTTCATCTAAATATTAATGCGATTTATTTGTCCATTTTCTGCTCATGAGCCCCCAATAAATGCCATGAATTTTTGATTTTTTACATTAAGAAATGAGCAGATTAATTTCAAACCACTTGGCGAAAAAATAAGGATTATCTTTTAAACTTACCTCGAAATGGACCATTTTTTTAATTGATGTTCGTACAGAAGCTTTCATCAAGCCATAATAAACCGAATAATGTAAATATAGCGACCTGCACGCTTTATCCTATCTTCCTTTCTCAAGCTATCCAAGTTATATTCTTAAACATATATTTTTTTTGGGATGTATGTATGTATCAACAAAATGAAACCCTAGATTTACTCCGACATACTGTCGAGCAATTTGCCAAAAAAGAAATTGCCCCACTGGCGGCAGAAATTGATAAAAAAAATGAATTCCCCAATCATCTTTGGAAAAAAATGGGAGACCTGGGTTTATTAGGTATTACCGTTTCGGAAGAATATGGTGGCGCTAATATGGGCTATTTAGCGCATGCCATTGTCTTAGAAGAAATGTCTCGAGCCAGCGCCTCGGTTGGATTAAGTTATGGCGCCCATAGTAATTTATGTGTCAATCAAATTTATCGAAATGGTAACGCCAGTCAAAAAAGTAAATATCTTCCACCCCTCATCAGTGGTGATTGGGTTGGAGCATTAGCCATGAGTGAAACCCAAGCTGGTTCTGATGTTGTGAGTATGCAATTAAAAGCTGTTCCTCACCAAAATGGTTATTTACTGACAGGTAATAAAATGTGGATCACCAATGGCCCCGATGCCGATGTTTTAGTCGTTTATGCTAAAACAGATGCACAGCTGGGTTCAAAAGGCATTACCGCTTTTATTATCGAAAAAGGCATGCCTGGTTTTAAAACAGCACAAAAACTCGATAAATTAGGAATGCGCGGCTCCAATACCTGTGAACTGGTCTTTGAAAACTGTTTTGTCAGTCAAGAACAAATTCTTGGACCACTCAATCAAGGCGTAAAAGTGCTGATGAGTGGCTTAGATTATGAACGTGTTATTTTAGCAGCCGGCCCAGTTGGCATCATGCAAGCTTGCATGGATGTGGTCTTACCTTATGTTCACCAAAGAAAACAATTTGATACCCCCATTGGTGAGTTTCAATTTATCCAAGGAAAACTCGCTGATATGTATACCACCTTACAAGCCTCTCGCGCATTTTTATATCAAACCGCTTGGGCTTGTGATAACCACCAGATTAACCGAAAAGATGCTGCCAGTGTGATTTTATTTACCGCAGAACGTGCCACCCAAATGGCTTTAGACGCTATTCAAATTTTAGGTGGGAATGGTTATATCAATGAATACCCAACGGGTCGATTATTACGCGATGCCAAATTATATGAAATTGGTGCAGGAACCTCTGAGATTCGACGCCTACTGATTGGTCGAGAACTTTTTAAAGAAACCGCCCCTATGGAGTAAGTATGTCAAAGGATATCGTCATTGTTGCTGCAAAACGCACCCCCATCGGTGGTTTTTTAGGCAAATTATCGCATCTGTCAGCCACAGAGCTTGGCGTCATCAGTCATTTAGCCTGTATCGAGCAAGCTTCCATTCCCGATAAAATGGTAGATGAAGTTATCATGGGCTGTGTTTTACCCGCAGGCCTCGGTCAAGCGCCTGCTCGACAAACTGCGATTAAGGCAGGACTTGGGCATCAAGTAGTCTGCTCCACCATTAATAAAGTTTGTGGCTCTGGGATGCAGTCGATTATTCATGCTTGTGATGCCATTCAAAATGGTCGCAGTCAAGTGGTAATCGCAGGCGGCATGGAAAGTATGAGTAATGCTCCTTATTTGCTTCCTAAAGCACGCAGTGGCTATCGTTTAGGCCATGGGGAGTGTCTGGACCACATGTGGTTAGATGGTTTGCAAGATGCCTATGATCGTGAAAAAAAACTCATGGGTTATTTTGGTGAACTCACAGCCAAAACTTTAAATATCTCAAGAGAAGAACAAGACCGTTTTGCTAGACAATCCATGGAGAAAGCATTAAGTGCGCAAAAAAAAGGTGCTTTTTTAAGTGAATTAGCCATTGTGCTTGAGACCAATGAAACTGTGCTCATCGATGAGCAACCCAGCGAACATAAACTCGATAAATTACCACGCTTAAAACCAGTATTTCAAAAAGATGGCAGCATTACCGCTGGAAACGCAAGCTCCATTGCTGATGGTGCGGCAAGTTTAATGCTCATGACCGAAGAACAAGCCAAAACGTTAAATTTAAGCCCTTTAGCGAAAATCAAAGGGTTTGCCAGTTATGCCCAAGCGCCCGAATGGTTTACCACCGCTCCTGCCCATAGCATTAAAAAATTATTAAAAAAAATTAATTGGCAGATACATGACGTCGATTTATGGGAAATCAATGAGGCCTTTGCGGTTGTAACGCTTGCTGCCATTCAAGAATTAAATCTAGATCCCCAAAAAGTCAATATTCATGGGGGAGCTTGTGCATTGGGTCATCCAATTGGTGCATCGGGAGCAAGAATTGTAGTATCATTGATTTATGCGATGTTACAAGAGAATCGAAAAAAAGGCATTGCCAGCATTTGTATCGGCGGTGGCGAGGCCTTAGCGATTGCTTTGGAGAGATGATGTCTAGACCCATTAAAATTTTGCTCGTATTATTACTACTAACTTTGAGTATCCCGTTCATCAAAATTTTAATGATCTATTTAGGTATATTTCAGTTGATGTCAGCCAATTTCATCAAATCGATACTGGTCAATATTCTCAATATGTTTTCTTTATCGGTTTAAAATGTTTGGCTCATTATCATTGCTGAAATTTTTTGGCCTTTTTTCATCACTGTTGCCATTCAAAAAACCTGTGGTTTTTTGAAGAAAAAACCTTTGATTCATCCTGTAGCACTTGCTACCAGTTTATGGGTCATACTCAATGGAAGCATTATATTGATATCATAAGGATGATTGATTTATGACAAGCCTAGAAAGCGACATTAATCTACAATCAGGGCATTTTCAAAGCAATAAAAATCAAATGGATGAACAATTACAAAAACTTAATTCCATTCAAGAAGAAATTGCTTTGGGAGGCGATGAACGTGCAAGGGAAAAACATACTCAATCCGGTAAACTCTTACCTCGAGAAAGACTCAGTTATTTATTAGACCCCGGCAGTCCTTTTTTAGAAATTGGCAGTCTCGCAGCATATCAAGTTTATGAAGATGTCGTGCCTGCTGCGGGTGTCATTGCAGGCATCGGTCAAATTCAGGGGCGCGATTGCATGATTGTTATCAATGATGCAACCGTCAAAGGGGGAACCTACTACCCCTTAAGCGTTAAAAAACATTTACGTGCCCAAGAAATTGCTCGTGAAAATCGCCTTCCTTGTATTTATTTAGTCGACTCCGGTGGAGCTTTTTTACCTCGCCAAGATGAAGTATTTCCTGATAAAGAGCACTTTGGAAGAATTTTTTACAATCAAGCGCAGTTATCTGCCATGGGTATCCCACAAATTTCCATTGTCATGGGCTCTTGTACTGCGGGCGGTGCTTATGTACCGGCCATGTCAGACCAAGTCATTATGGTAAAAGAACAAGCAACCATCTTTTTAGGTGGCCCTCCCCTTGTCAAAGCGGCAACTGGTGAAATTATTGACGCCGAAAATTTAGGTGGCGCCTATGTTCACTGTGAGCAATCCGGTGTTGCCGATTATCTGGCACAAAATGATTATCACGCATTAGAAATTGCCCGCGAATTGATTGCAGAGCTTCCTCTTAATAAAGACAACACAACTTTTAGTTCTTCTTTTAGTGAACCACATTATAATGTTGAAGACTTAAATGCTTTAGCGCCTGGAGATCTGAAAAAGCCTGTCGATATTCATGAAATCATTGCAAGAATTGTTGATGGTTCTGAGTTTTCAGAATTCAAAGCTTTATTTGGGAAAACACTCGTCTGCGGTTTTGCTAAAATTTATGGGATGCCTATTGGTATCATTGCCAATAATGGGATTTTATTTTCTGAAAGTGCGCAAAAAGGTGCTCACTTTATTCAACTGTGTACCCAAAGAAAAATCCCCTTATTATTTATTCAAAATATTACCGGTTTTATGGTTGGGCAAAAATATGAAGCCTCAGGCATTGCCAAGCATGGCGCCAAAATGGTCTCTGCGGTAGCCAATGCGGCTGTCCCTAAAATCACGCTGATTATTGGTGGTAGTTTTGGAGCGGGTAACTATGCCATGTGTGGCAAGGCTTTTTCACCACGTTTTTTATGGACTTGGCCAAGCAGTCGCATCAGCGTCATGGGCGGGGAACAGGCTGCCAATGTTTTATCACAAATTCGAGCGGATAAATTCGAGCGTGAAGGTAAAACTTGGGTAAGTGCTGACCAAGAAGTCTTTAAGCAAAAACTTCGTGAACAATATGAAACGCAGGGAAGCCCCTATTATGCCAGTGCAAGATTATGGGATGATGGTATCATCGCCCCCCAAGACACCAGAAAAGTCTTGGCTTATAGTCTTAAAATTGTCATGCATAGTCCGATGGAAGACAGTCAATATGGAGTGTGGCGAATGTGAATACGATCAAATACGAATGTCATCATCAAGTGTTTTGGATTACGCTTTCTCGAGTAGAAAAACGTAATGCTTTTCATCCGGTTTTATTGGATGAATTACTCCAGGCTTTACAAATGGCCATCGACTTATCTGAAGTACAAGCCATTTGTCTCCAAGCCGAGGGTGATTTCTTTTCAGCGGGTGCTGATTTAGATACCATGAAAAATATGGCTCAAGCCAATTGGGAAGACAATGTAGCCAATGCCAAACAGTTGGCAGACCTATTATTGGCTTGGCACAATTGTCCTAAACCGACCTTGTGCGTTGTCCAAGGAAATGCTTATGGTGGTGCCCTAGGCTTAATTGCTGCAAGTGATTATGTCATTGCCGATGAGCAAGCTCAATTATGCTTTACTGAAGTGCGTCTGGGTCTGATTCCTGCTGTCATAAGCCCCTATATTCTAGAAACTATAGGGATGAAAGCCACTAAAAAATTATTTATTAGTGCCCAAAATTTTTCAGCCCAAGAAGCTTTGCACTATCAATTATTTGATGAAATCATGCCTGCTTATGAATTAGAGGCTAGAAGTGAAATTATTTTAAGTCAATGGACTCAATTACCCAAAGAAGCAGTACAAATCATTAAACCTTGGTTATTTGAAATCAAAGACGCCCCTATTGATGACCGTTTAAGTTTAAAAACTGCAGAAAAGTTGGCGAAAACCAGAACCACACCAACGGCTCAACAGCTACTCAAAGCATTTTTAAATTCTAAAATGAAAGGATAGTCTGCATGTTTAAAAAAATCTTAATTGCTAATCGCGGAGAAATTGCTGTTCGAATCATCAAGACCTTAAGGCGTCTTGGCATTCAAAGTATTGCGATTTACTCGACTGCAGACCGTTTCCATCCTTATGTCAAAATGGCTGATGAGGCTTATTGTATCGGCGAGCCTGCTCCTCAACAAAGTTATTTAAATATTGAGAAAATTATTAAGATTGCTCAAGAAGCCAAAGCCGATGCCATTCATCCAGGTTATGGCTTCTTATCTGAAAACCCAGAATTTGCCAAAGCCTGTGAAAAAGCTCATATCGTATTTATTGGCCCCTCACCTGAAGCGATGGAAAAAGTCGGCTCCAAACAAAAAGCCAAAGACTTACTCCAAAAGACCTCGGTTCCGCTGATTCCAGGTTTTAATCCGCCCAATCCTTCTGATGAAGCTTTATGGGATGCGGCTAAACAAATGGGCTTTCCTTTGGTGATTAAAGCCGCTCATGGCGGTGGCGGTAAAGGCTTGAAAATTGTTACAAAAGCCGATGAATGGGAAAAGGCGCTCCATTCAGCTCGTCGAGAAGCCAAGGCTTATTTTAATAATGATGAACTCTTACTCGAAAAATTTATTGAAAATCCAAGGCATCTTGAAGTACAAGTTTTTGGTGATCACTTTGGAAAAGTCGTCCATCTTTTTGAAAGGGATTGCTCCGTCCAAAGACGCCAGCAAAAAATTGTAGAAGAAGCCCCTGCGCTTCATTTAAATCCCAGTATCCGAAAAGAACTGTATCAACACGCCCTCGAAGTAGCCAAAACTTTTAGATATACTAATGCCGGTACAGTTGAATTTTTACTCACCGCAGATGAAAAGCTCTATTTCATGGAAATGAATGCCCGTTTACAAGTTGAGCATCCGATTACAGAAGCGATTACAGGGCTTGATTTGGTTGAACTACAAATTCAAATTGCCTATCAGCAACCGATTGAATTTGAACAACCCCAAAGCCCTATCGGACATGCCATAGAGTGTCGAATTTGTGCAGAGCAACCTGAGCAAGATTTTAAACCCAGTCAAGGTCAAATCCATCGCTTAATTTGGCCTTCAATGGGTCGCATAGATACCGGTATTGAATGTCACCAAGAAGTTGAAGCCCATTATGACTCCTTACTGGCTAAAGAAATTGCCTGGGGGGAAAATCGAGAACAAGCCATCATTCAAATGAAGCAGATGCTTGCCCAAACTGATATTTTTGGGATTGAAACCAATCTGAATTATTTGGAAATGATTTTACATGATGAAACCTGGCAAAAAGGTGCCGTGCCGATTCACTTTTTAATGTCACATGAGTTTCATACCCCTTTGTGCCCCATTGAAATTTTACTCATTGCTGGGGCTTGTGTTGAAGTTGCTCATTTAAATCAACAAACCCAAAGCCCTTGCGATTTAATACATTTTAGTATGATAAAAACTCGCTTTTGGCCCCTGCAACTCATTTATCAAAACCAATTTTATACCTTAAAAATCTTTGAACATGGGCAAAACTATTTCTCTTGTGAGTTGGATAACCAATTGTTTAAAATTTATTTTCATTATCAAGGGCATGTGCTCAATTTTGAGCTAGAAGGTCAATGCTATAGCTTCCAAGTCGACAAAAAAGGCGAATGGATGATGATTCATGATCAATTTAAAAGTTATAGCCTGCACAAAGCTTTTCACTCTAGCCAAACTTTAGAAAACCAAGCTCAAGAGAAAAGCATTAAAGCACCGATGCCTGCCACGATTGTTGCTTTATATAAAAAATCAGGAGATAGTATTAAAAAAGGTGAACCGATTTTAGTCTTAGAAGCCATGAAAATGGAACATACCATTTATGCTCAACAAGATGCAAAAATCAAAGAAGTTTTTTATCAAACAGGCCAACAAGTTCAAGATGGTAGTGAATTAATTGAGTTATACGATGACTTATAAAACACCGGATGTGGTGATCGTCGAGGTAGGTCCTCGAGATGGTTTGCAAAATGAAAAAAATTTTGTTGCCACCCACAGTAAAATCGAACTGATAAACGAGCTTTCTGAAACCGGCTTGAAATTCATTGAGACCACCAGTTTTGTCAATCCTGAACGTATTCCCCAATTGGCTGATTGTGCTGAAGTTTATCAACACATTGTTAAAAAACCTGAAGTTATCTATTCAGCGTTAATCCCCAATCTCAAAGGGATGGAAAAAGCCATTGAAGCCGGTATTCAATCGATTGCTATTTTCACTGCAGCCAGTGAGACTTTTAATCAAAGAAATATTAATTGCTCCATTGATGAAAGTATTGAGCGTTTTATTCCAGTGATAGAGCTCGCAAAAGCTTATCATATTCCAATTCGTGCCTATATCTCTTGTGCTTTAGGTTGCCCTTATGAGGGTTATATCCCGCCAGAAAAAGTACTAACTGTTGCACAAAAATTAAAACGTTTTGACATCGATGATTTCAGTTTAAGTGACACCATTGGGGTCAGCACCCCCAAGCAAACGAAAGCGCTTTTAAGTTTATTTAAACAAGATTTTGCAACTGGACAAATAAGTATGCATTTGCACGATACCTACGGCCAAGCCATCGCAAATGTCTATGCCGCTTTGGAATTAGAAATCAATAAATTTGATAGTTCTTTGGCAGGTCTTGGGGGATGTCCTTATGCACGCGGTGCAAGTGGCAATTTAGCAACCGAAGATTTACTGTATTTACTGCATGGGCTAGGACTTCATACCGGCGTTGATATTTACAAAATTGTTGCCATTGGTGAAAAAATTTGTAAAATTTTGAATCGCCCCAATCAATCTAAAGTCGCCCGCGCTCTGCTAGGCGGCACAATAAGTACTTGACTTTCACCCAGGCAGTGCATACGATCTTATCAATGATGTCTTTATAATAAATTGAATGAGCATTCACCCTATTCGCGAACTTGTTGCAAATGAACTCATGGCAGTGAATCAATTCATCCGCCAAGAGCTTGCCATTCAACATCCATTTGTGAATCAACTGACCGAACATCTATTAAATGGTGGCGGCAAACAATTACGCCCTCTCATTGTTTTACTTTGCTGCAAAGCACTGAATTATCAAGGTCAAGACCAAATTAAAATTGCAGCGATTTTGGAATTTTTTCATACTGCATCTCTTTTACATGATGATGTCATCGATGAATCCAAACTCCGTCGTGGTCAAAAAACTGCTCATGAAATCTGGGGTAATCAAGCCAGTGTCTTAGTCGGTGACTACCTATTTATTTTACATCATCAGCTATTGTTATCGCTTAAAAATTTCGACATGCTTGAACTCATGGCAGATATTGAAAGAAAAATTGGTTATGGTGAACTGGTGCAATTAACCAATCGACATCAAGCGCATATCAAAACAGAAGATTATTTCTCAATTATTGAAGCCAAAACCTCTTTATTATTTGCCGCTTGTGCCAAATTATCTGGTCTTTTGTGTGGTGTCTCTACAGATGATGCTCAAAAACTATTTAATTTTGGTAAACACTTAGGCAATGCTTTCCAATTAATCGATGATGCACTCGATTATTGCTCAGATGCGCAAACCATAGGAAAAAATATTGGTGACGACTTAGCCGATGGCAAAACAACGCTCCCCATTATTCATGCACTCAGTCAAGCAAGACCTGAAGACAAAGCAATCATTGAAAACAGCCTGAAAGAAGGCTCGATAGAAAATC
>DNMA01000065.1 GCA_003489505.1 Legionellales bacterium
CAGCAAAAAATGGACTTGACCTTTTTTCCATTAATGGTAAGGTGCTGGAAGATGCAAAAGGATTGTATGATTTTCCCAAATTTTCTTTTCTCTTTTCAGCAATTAGTTGACTTAAGTTTTTTATAGCCTGTTGAATTTTTTTAGGATCATCATAAGCATAAACCTCAAGATCTCCCTCTTTTTGCTCATGTTTATGTAACTCATCTAAAATCTTCACAAAAGGCACAAGATATCCTAAGTTATTCTCATCTTTAACTATACGTCCTTCCTTTTTCAAATTACTTTGAAAAATTTTATCCACTTCTGAACTCAATCCAAATTTTAAGTCTTTAGGATTAAAGTTTGTCATGAAATTGGAGTATTTTCGGTCACTTCTATTTTGTGAAGCATATGTTATGAGAGCGGCTTTTGGAGAATCTTTTAATGCTTTCCAATCATTAACTAATCTTTCACTAAATACATGCCGTTCCAAGCCTTTATGTTTTGCTTCGTCGAACAGCTCCCACTCCTCATTCTGATTTATATAAACGCGTAAATCATTACAATTGATATGGCGAGAAAGTGTTACACCGAATTGACCATCACCAAAGGCTTTTTCATATTCAATAAAACCATTCACTGATCCATTAACACCAAATTGATAACCACCGGGTCCATATTTTTTGTTTTCAGCAAATCTAATACTTGGTATTCGGCCCTTAAAACGTTGTAAACGTGAAGGTGGATTTTCGACTGCAGCAGCTTCCCCTCCTGGAACTGATGGAGTAGTTGAATTCATTGTTTCAAAATTACTTTTGGCTTGGTCTGTCGTAGGAAATGCCCTATTCTCCCCTTGAGTCTTAACAACTTCCGCATGTCCTTCAAAATCATTCCCTGATACATAATCATAACTTAAATCAATTTTTTTGCTATTTGTAGACAAGAATTCAGCTAATTCCTGTACACTTTTGATTTCAGTTTGCACGTCCCCTAAGGCAATATCTGATGAATAGGTCAGTGGCTCAACAATTCCAATATTAAGTGGTTTATTCTCAGCTGCAGCAGCTTTAGCAGATGTAATGATTGCTTGTTTAACTTTTCCTTTAGTGGGCTCTAAGATTTTTTTACTATCTTTAGATAAATCGACTTCAACACCTAATTCAAGACTCAAAAGCTTCACATATTGCTGGGTAACATTGATATCTCTTGCAATACCACCATCAACCCAAGCCATCCAAAATGTTGGTTTAGCAAGGTTTGCTGTTCCATTTACAGGATATTGACGGTTAACGGCTTGCTCACCTGCAAATGATTTTCCTGAACCAGAAGCACCGGACATGATTTGAATGGCAAATGTATTTGGGTATTTTACGCCATAGTGAGGTTTCAAAGAGTGTTCCCATAAGGCTTTTAAAAACGCTGGTGATTGCACCTCTTCTTTTAGTGCTTTTTTAAAGATTTCAAGATTATCTTTACTACCTAAAAGTTGAGTTAAAGTAACACTTCTTTTTTGTTGAATTTCAGATACTAAATCAGAAAGGCTCTCAATACCAACAATCTGCTGTACTTCAGTAGGATTAAGAGTAAAATTTTTAAAGGTTTTCGGATTTAAATCTTTAATCGCTTGGTACAAAGAATGTTCTTCATCAGAGTTAGGCCTTAACGCCTCGAGAATACGTCCATATTCCGCAAATGATAATTTCTCAAATGCTTTAATCAAACAGGGTTTTCCATCTCTTATAGAACTTGGACCAAAATGTGTTTCAACATTGTAGTTCTTAATTAAATCTAGAAATGCCTGTCTACTATTAGTTTGATGTGCGTTGGATATCTCAAACTCATAATCTGCAGGTTTGGGGCGATTTTCCGAATCCGCCTGTTTAAATTTTGGCGAATCTGAGTACTTATAAACCTCTAGTACATCTGATTCAACTAATGCACTTGATGCAACGGATGAATTTGATGCGGTTGAATCAGTTTGTTCTCGGCTCATAAAAATACCTTCTATTTCAATACTTGTTATCTTAATATTAGTATATTTTTGTATTTTTAAAGGTTTTATTGAATAAATTTAATCACTAATGTTGTTAAATAAGACTTTAATAGGGTCAAGAATGTGATGGGGTTTTGTTTTAAACTAATGTCTGTTGATGATATTCTAATGATTTAGGCTGGGGAAATCACATGTTACCACCATTTATATGGTACAATTTAAAACAATCCCTTCAAGCAGCAACTGTGGTCACAATCATGCTATATTTAAATCGCCGTACTGAGCAATATATTAAGAAAATGCTGCTGGAAACAGAAGATAAAAAGTATCAAGGACCCCAAGGCCCTTCATCTTTTTAAAACATTAGAAATAATGATTGCATCGCAACATATTCATTTGGTCTATTGATAACCTTACTACTGGGAATCATAAAATACTGAGGTGATGCACTTAAACAACCTGGCGATATGGGGTCATTATAAGCGCCTGTTGAACATCCACCTACAAATTTAGTCTGAGCAAATTCTGTTCTCATTCGAAAAAACTTATTCCAGAACCAACTCAATCCAATACTCCAACCATTCGCCTTCGAGACAGATAAGCGTGGATCGGAAATATAGTAACGGATAGTGCCATCACCAGGTCTATAAGTCTTAGAGTAAGTTGATGGATCTGCTGCAAATGAAGTAAAGCGTGCAAAAACCTGCAAGGCGCCCCAGCCACCACCTTTTTGAAATAACTTAAAGTTTTCATGAGGTTCAATATTACCATCAATATTAAAATCTTCCCCAGTCAAATTATAATAAACTTGAACCTCCCCCGCCGTATTTTTTTGATTGATAATAAAACTAGGTTTTAAAACAGGTGATGGAAAAGTTGCAGTCAAATTTTGAATAGTTTGCGCCCAATCTGCATATACACCCCATTGTTTTTTATACCATACCAACTGTGGATGATAGCGTGTCCTACTAGATACGACATAAGTTGAAGCATTCGCGTATCCAAACATAATATTTTGGCCAATAGTAAAAATGAAGGGTAAAAGACTCTGCGCATTTGGCTTTTGAGTACTCGTGCCTATTCCAATCCCTAAATGTTCAAAGAAATGATCTTTTTGAGTAAAAAATGGTTGATAAAAAACCCGACCCTCAAAACTTTTGTTGACTGCAAAAGCGCTTGAGGGCAAATAAACGACCGTTGTGGTTGAACCAATAGGGTTTAATCCTGGAAAGGTGCCATCTGATGTTCCATCAAAAATACCAAACTGATAAGAAAAATGGTGATGATAACCTAAATAATTGAATCGATTAAATTCAGTATCTTTTGACTCCCCCAGTGAACCGTAGCCCACAATACCATACTCTTTACTAGGTGCCATATTGGTTGTAAATCCGGAATAAATTAAATTAGAAGATAACATTATCCCTGTGCCTGCGACCAAGCTATTTTGAAAACCAGCACGTAAACTTAATAATTTATACTGTTCAATACTGACATGACCTTCGGCTAGATAAGCCTGATTTCTTGCAAAATTTGGAATAAAAATAAAATGCATATCATCATTGATTTTAGAATGCATAATTATGCCTGCATTATTTAACCAGTTTCTTATCACCGTGTTTTGTCTAACGACTGGTGGACTTGAGACGCCCGTATTAATTCTTAACCCATTCATATCACTAAAAATATCTGAGTTGAATTCGACAAAAGGCTTAATATTCAAACTATTTTTATGATCTGCGGTTTCAAACTCAAGGTGAGGAAAAAACCTTTTTGTTGACTCTTTGGCAGGATATTGAATTCTAGCCAGCAAAGATTCTCGATTATTTTTGGGTGCTTTAACCAAAGGCTCATAAGATTTTTCCAATTTCTGATTAGCATTCAATAATTGCTTTTGCTGTTTTAATTCTGCTTGCTTTAAGTTTTGAATCTTTTGCGCATTTTGTTGAAGCGCTTTTGATAAACGCTGAATTCTTTCTTGTAATTCATCAACAGCAAAAGCATTTTGATAAACACCCAAACCCAATAATAAATTTAAAATGGCTTTACGAATCATGGTTATTCACATCTTAGAAGGTCAATTGTAAACGTTGCATAATAATTTTTTCTGCAGGCCGATTTAAAACCGTACTCGTATTGGCAAAGATATATTGACCGCCTGTCAGACAACCTGGGTTCACTGGTGCATTCAGCCCCCCTGTCGAACACCCGCCCACAAAAGAGCTATAATCATATTCTGTGGTCAAACGAATAAACTCATTCCAGTACCAGTTCAAACCAATACTCCAAGAGTTCGCTTGCTGTACTGAAATTCTGGGATCTGAATAAAGATAATAATTATAAGCGCCCATTTTGACATAATCTTTAAAAACCGACGGGTCTAATAACAATTTAGATAATCGAAATACCAATTGAAAACCACCATAAGCACCCTTTTCAAAAGGTTTAAATTTATTATTTGGGATAAAATGAAATAGATTAAAATCTTCTTGCGTTAAATTATAAATAAATTGCACTTGTCCAGCCTGATTGGTTTGTCCTGTTGTGGCTGGATAATAAGTTGTCACTGAATTTAAAGAGCCTAAAGCAATCAGTTGCAGATGCTGTTGAGTTTGTGTCCAGTCTGCCAAAACACCAATTGGACCATAACCCCATACTGCTTGAGGATGTAAACGTGTTCTCGGCCCATTGGCTGCGACCGTATAAAAACTGGAACCAAAGGGTAAAGAGGTGTAAGTAAAGATTGGATTTTGTCCTAATGAAACCAAATCCGGCAAACCATATTGATAATTTGGACGTTCTGCACTACCTGCAAAACCAAAACCTAAATGCTCTAGCAATGAACCCTTAGCGGCAATAAAAGGATTAAAAAAGACTCGCCCTGCAAATGCTTTATTTGCTGCGGTAAAAACTGTTTGTGAAGAACGTAAAAAAGGATAAGGATAAGTAGAACCAATGGTAGTGTAGTTGGTCACTTGAGAGCCATCTGGCACCCCATTAAAAAAACCCACCTGATAAGAAAACCAATCATCAAAACCCAGCTGGCTCAAACCTCGCCAATAGGGTTCATTACCCGATGGTCCAAATGAACCATGAAACATAGCCCCCACCTGTCTATCGGGTGCCATCATCGCTGGATAACCCATTTCCATGGTAAAAGCACGCGAGACGTAATCGAAGTTATCAAAAAAGTTTTCAATACCGCTGACTAAACTCATTTGTAAACCCGCTTGGAAACCAATGGCTCGATAATAATTCACATCCACGAAGGCATCATATAAGGTAATACTTCCTTGACCAAAATCAAGATTCAAAAAATACTGAAAATAATCAGCCAATTGCCCTTCTAAGGTGGGTCTTAATCTTCTTATCATCAATCTATCCACGGTAGATTGATTCACAATACCGACAATGCTTGGGCCATCATCAACAAATAAACCCAAGTAATTTGGGAAAATATCATTGTCGACTTGAACCCAACCATGAAACTCTAATTCAAACTGATTATCAGGGGAAGAAAATTTAAAATAATTAGGATAAATATTGGTGGGATAACGATTATAATCTAATGCAAATAATGAGCTTTTTGCTTGATTTTGCTGAGGGAACATCTCATCCACACCCAAATCTTTTAAGAGTTTATTGGAATGAATATGTTTTTCAGTTTCTTGTTGTTTTAAAGCCAGTTTAGCTTGGTTCAACTCAATGAGGTTGTTTTGTTGATTGCGTTGAGCATCCAACAATTGCGCATTCGTTTTTTTAATTTGTTGTTCAATATTTTGAATTTCTTGTTCAACAGTCTCTGAATAGCTTAAATTTGCAACAGAAGACAACAGACCAACAACGACACAAACCATACAACGGTATAGCAAGACATCCATGTAAACTCTTCCCTAAGTCATCAAGTATAAAAAAATTATCGACCCTGCACAGCATAAGTCGCATACAATAACATAAGGAAAAATCACTGGCAAATTAAAAAATTTAATCTTTTGATTAGCGTCTTAAGAGTTTATTCTGAATGATTCTTGCTGCCTCATCCATTCTTTGCTCTTTCTCAAATAATGTTTGTATGCCACAGGCAAGCCAAGAGGCATCATTGACACTTTGCTCTTCGGCTATTTGCTTTTCTTCAATTGTTACATGCATGGGATAACCATTAGACGAAATAAATGCACGCTGTAATCCATAGGTGGCAAGGGCGACAGGATTGACTTCTCGCTGCATTAGCGTTGCATTAAAATGATTGCCACCCAATATTCCAAAACAATAGGCATTAGGACCAGTGGAGGAAATCACTGTTTTTTGAATCATGAGCTCTTCAAGTTCTTGACGATTAAAATCTAAAAAATCACGCGAATTATTGGATAATAATAAAGGCCTTAATCTTACTTTTCTAGGTTCTGAAGCAGATGAAAAACTCTCCAACAATCTCATTTTAATTTCTAAACCCATTGCATGAAGCGCTTGGGGGGAACATTCTTTTGTGCCAGGCCCATAGGATAAGCGCTCCCCATCAACCTCTAATCTATCGAAGAAGCACATGGCTTTATAAAAACTTTCATTACTTTGCGCCAATTGCATAATAGAATGTCTGATTTGTCTTGCATTTTGTTGATAAGCTAATTTACTAAGTAGTAACCCCATAAAACTAGTGTCATCGCTATAGGGCAGTTTTGCTATTGGGGTGCCTGGTTTTTGCTTTTCATAGAGACTCAGTGCTATTTCTTTAATGCTTTGAAGAGTAGGCAGTGCATCGCGGTAATTCACCACGGCAAAGACTTCATTATTGACAGACACTCGCTCATCCGAAGAGCCCCTATAAGGGAAAAAGCTACTTAAACGAATCATAAGCGGTGAGTTGACCTCAATTGTGTCAGGAAGAGAGGCTGTTTTAACATCCACATCAAAATCAGAATAGGTTCCTTGTAAAATTACAGGGGCCAATAAACGTAATTTATCACTGGCACTTGCTAAGTTCCCCCCTCTTTCCAAGTTATCTACTTCATCTTGATAAGCCGCAATTAATCGCCTATCTAATGGATGACGACAAAGGGGAAATACAGCGTGCTGGACATCGAGTGCTTGAATGCTGTGTTTTGTGCAAAAAGCATTGAGCTCTTGAATCGCTTCAGGAGTTAAAAGATTGGCATCATAAAAAAAAGTAATTTTATCTGCGGGGTTCATGGCGCGTAAACGAACCAGCCTTAATTGATTCAAAGGATTTAAAAATACATTGGGCTTTGAGCTTAACCAAATTTTTACATGTCGATGAGGATTAAAAGGATACATAACCAACAGCTTATTCATAAAAAAAACATATCAATAATGTACATCAATT
The DNA here is from genome assembly GCA_003489505.1 of Legionellales bacterium. Taxonomy (GTDB): domain Bacteria; phylum Pseudomonadota; class Gammaproteobacteria; order Legionellales; family Legionellaceae; genus UBA2653. The sequence continues at coordinate 7,314 of DNMA01000065.1, forward strand.
AAACTTTGCGATCAAATATTTTATCACCTATAATCTTATTACAAGGAAGGATAAGATGCAAAAAATGAATTTACGACAACTTCAAAATCTCGCATTGTTTGGCATGGGAACTTCAGTTTATCAATTAAGTCGTTTTAATCACATGGATTTAGGAACAGAACCCAATCAATGGGACTTATCCATTCGAAATCAAAAAATTCCACCACCGAATAACCGATTATCTCCATGGGAAACTTTGGAAAAATACCTACCCATTCTACAAAACATGGGGATTAAACACTTGCGTTTTTCTGTGGAATGGAACTTCATTGAACCTCAAGCTGGCCAATTTAATCAAAAAGCCATTCGCCAATATCAAAAAATATTAGAAAAGTGCCTCGCTCATGAAATAGAACCGATGTTAACTTTATATCACTTTACCCAGCCCAAATGGTTTCAGGAGCAAGGTGGATTTTTGAAATCCGAAAATAGTCGCTATTTCGTCCGATATGGCGAAAAAGTCATTGATGAACTCAAACCCTTCGTGAAAATGTGGTGTACCATCAATGAACCTGCCGTGGAGGTTTTTTCAGGTTATCTCTACGGGCAATTTCCTCCCCATCAACGCATTCGTCTCAGTAAAGCAGCCCATATCTTAAAAAATATGCTCTATGCGCATGTCGAGCTTTGTCACCATGTTGATAAAAAATACCCCCATGAAAATTTAAAAATGGGTTTAGTGCACAATATCTTACGCTTTGAAAGCCCTTCATTGCTGATTAAAAAATTCATCACAGATCCTTTAACTCATTTTACCGATGAATTGATTAGAGAATTTATCAGTACCGGTCATTTTAAATACCAAGGGGTGAATTATTATGATGAGCGTTTCAAGGGCAATTGCTGCTTTGTAAATATCTACGGAAGTGTCCAAATTGGATACCTTGGTCCCCAATGTCAAAAACATCAAAAAATGGGTGATATGTATATCGCCATTTACCCAGAAAGCTATAATTTGGCATTAGAAAAAGCGGCTCAATTTGACATGCCTATTTATATTACCGAAACAGGTATTGCAGACCAGCATGATGTGATTCGTCCAGATTTTATTATTCATTTTATTCGGTCAGTTGTGAAACAAGTTCGTTTAGGACAAGACATTCAAAGAATTTATTTTTGGACTTTCAAAGACAATTACGAGTGGAATGAAGGTCATGAAAAACAATTTGGATTTTTTAATCAAGAGGATATCCCAAGAAATAGCGCCTATCTTCTCGCCTGGGTCATGAAACAATTTCAAGAAATCACTGAGCAACAAAAAGACCCTGAACAAATTATTCTTCAATGGCTACAAGTTTTAGACCAAGCCGAACAAAAGATTCAAGAAAATCAATTAGATTATTTTTCAAAAATCATCAAGCTGTGATAATCTTTGGATAAACCATTTCAATTGAGATAAAAATGCGTATAGGGATATTGTTATTGAGTTTGTTTATCAATGCTTGTTCAAATGTGAACTCCAAGGCCATTGAATACCGAGAAGTTCACGTCGAAGCAAAAAAAGGAGCTATTCATTTGCCCATTGAAGACAGCAATGTAGATGTCACTCAGGGTGAGGAAATTAGCCGAATTTCTAAAAAATTAGACTTTTTTTATGATAAAACCGTATCATAATCAGGTAATTTTTCAGCTCGCATTTCTTTAATTTGATTCCAATCATCCACAAAGACAACTGTTGGCTGATGTCTTTGACAATCAGCCTCAGGCATCATCACAAAGCTCGCAATAATAATTTTATCACCCGGGCTAACCAGTCTCGCTGCTGCCCCATTGACACAAATATCATTCGAGCCTTCCAGACCTTCTAGGATATAGGTTTGAAAGCGCGTACCTGCTGTCACATTCCAAATATGAACCGATTCTGAAGGATACATCTTAGCCTGTAAAATCAAATCAGGTGGAATGGTGATGCTGCCTTCATAATTGATATCGGCAGCAGTGATGGTTGCTCGGTGTATTTTTGAATTTAACATCTGTCTTAACAACATCATTTACTCCTTGCCACCCATATCATGAATATAATCACATTCTGTTTGGGGACAAACCAATTGCTCACCAAATTTTTTAGTGACCTTGAGCGTCACAATGGGCCACTCACATTTTGGACAGCTTTGATCAACTGGTTGATTCCACAAAGCATATTTGCATTTTGGATAACCTGAGCAGGAATAAAAAATACGGCCTTTTCTAGATTTTCTTTTCAAGATGGTATGGTTTTTACAGATAGGACAGGTCACGCCTGTATCTTCTGGCTTTTCTAAAGGTTCAATAAAATTACATTCTGGATATTTACTACAGCCAACGAATAATCCATATTTACCCCGTTTAATTTGTAAAGGTGCTGAGCAAGTCGGACAATCTCTATCAATGGTTTTAACCTCAGGCTCTGGCGCTTGCGTAGAATTGGGTACATCACCGGTATAATCACACTCTGGATATCCGGTACAACCAATAAAACGCCCTCTTTTGCCTAAGCGAATCGCTAAAGGTTTGCCACACTTTGGACAAGCTTCATCAATTTGCTCAGAAGTCACATCTTTTCTTTGAACGGTTTGGTCAATACTAGTGACTTGTTCTGAAAAAGGTTGCCAAAAGTTTTCTAAAACCGGAATCCATTCTTCTTCACCACGTGAAATCGCATCTAATTTATTTTCAAGGCCGGCTGTGAACTGAAAGTCCACATAAGTATTGAAGTAATCGGTCAAAAAATGACTAACAATGCGACCGACATCCGTTGGAATAAAGCGTTTTTTATCCACCACCACATAATCACGTTGCTGCAAGGTATGAATAATACTGGCATAGGTAGAAGGTCGACCAATTTCAAATTCTTCTAACGCTTTCACAAGCGTTGCTTCACTATATCGCGCAGGTGGCTCAGTATGGTGCTCTTCCACATCGATATCCTGAAGTTTAATTTTTTCACCGACATTTAATTCAGGTAAAATGGTGTCTTTGTCATCATCACCTTTCTCATCGCGCCCTTCTTCATAAACTGATAAAAATCCAGGGAAAGCGATTTGCGAACCATTGGCTCTAAATTGGTCGAGTTTGCACGATTGCAAATCAACAGCGACAGTATCAAGACGTGCTGAGGCCATTTGGCTGGCCATCGTTCTTTGCCAAATCAATTGATATAATTTTCTCTGATCGGGTGTTAAAAAGTCTTTGACGGCTTCTGGTGCTCTTTGAATATCTGTGGGACGAATACCTTCGTGAGCTTCTTGAGCATTTTTGGATTTGGTCTTAAACACTCGAGGACTATCAGGACAAAATGCTTTTCCATAGCGACTGGCAATCAAACTACGAATAGATGCAATGGCCTCAGAGGCTAAATTCACCGAATCGGTACGCATATAAGTAATCAAACCGGTGGTGCCGCTTCCGATATCGATCCCTTCATACAACTGCTGGGCAACTTGCATGGTTTTACGTGCAGTAAAGCCAAGTTTTCTTGCAGCTTCTTGTTGTAAGGATGCGGTGATAAATGGTGGAGCTGGGTGTCTGAGTCGTTCTTTTTTCTGAACCGAGATAACTTCCAGAAGACCTTGAGCTCTTTGTAAAATGGTATTTTTGGCATCTTGCGCTTGCTGCCCATCTGCCCAATAAAATTGTTCAACTTTATCATTTTGCCAATAGGTTAATCGCGCTTGAAATTTAGATTTATCTTTTTGACAATTGGCTAAAACATGCCAGTATGCTTGACTCACAAACTTTTCAATTTCATCTTCACGTTCAACGATTAAACGGAGTGCAGGGCTTTGTACACGACCTGCTGATAAACCACGGCGTACTTTTTTCCAAAGTAATGGCGATAAATTAAAACCCACCAAGTAATCTAGTGCGCGACGCGCTTGCTGGGCATTGACTAAATGCATGGCAATATCGCGCGGGTTATCAATGGCCTCACGAACTGCATTTTTAGTAATTTCGTAGAATACGACACGATGAACTTGTTTGTTTTTTAATAGCCCTTTATCACGCATGATATTTAAGACATGCCATGAGATGGCCTCACCTTCGCGATCAGGGTCGGTTGCGAGATAGAGTGCATCGGCTTGCTTTAAGGCTTTAGCAATGGCATCAATATGGCGGCTATTGCGCTCAATGACGGCATAAGTCATTTCAAAATTTTTTTCAGGCTTTACAGAGCCTTTTTTTGCAGGTAAATCACAAACATGCCCATAAGACGCCAAAACGGAAAAATCTTTGCCGAGATATTTTTCAATGGTCTTCGCTTTTGCAGGTGATTCCACTATCACCAAATTTTTTGTCATTTTATCTCCATTTTTAATGCATTGTTACTGGTGAAGTCTCTACATCATACGCAAACTCAAGCATCAATATTTCCTTATTTGATAAACTCTCCGATAAAACTTGATGAATAATGTATTTCACTTCTTCAACAGATACAAAACGCATATTTGAATCCATGACAAGATTCATAACATGCTCAAAGTGCTCAGATGAAAGCATGCCAGTATGCATTAAACGCATTAAAAATTGAAGAGCTGGTTTCGTTAATTTTGTTTGTTCGAGTCGAGTAACCACTCGAATCGCATTTTCAGAAGGTAGGCTGAAAGTGGGGAAGGCATTAAAATCATCATGTTTTGCAAATAAACCGGTGTCTTGATCGAGTGCTAACTCTAAAGCCTTTTGTTGTTGCTTCATTTGGCTTAAAGTTTGCTCAAATAATGACAATAGCATTGCAAACAAATGATCATTCATGTTTATTACCTCTTTATTGTATGTATTGCACACATTGCAATACTTCTTCAAAACTCATGACAAGACGCGCGCCTTGTTGTATCAAGCGATGACAGCCTTTAGACTGCTCGTGATTCACAGGTCCTGGCACAACTAAAACCTCGCGATTTTGTTCTAAGGCATGCCAAGCAGTGATCATAGTACCGCTTTTTTCTGTAGCTTCGGTAATCAATGTGGACAAACTCAACCCACTTATTATACGATTTCTTTGTGGGAAATGTCCAGCTTTTGGTGAAGAATTTAATGGAAATTCGCTTAAAAGCAAGCCATTTTCAATAATTTTTTGCCCCAAACTTTGGTTTCTCAAAGGATAAATGCTGTTTAAGCCATTGCCCATGACTGCAATGGTTGGCCGGTTATGCATCACACAGGCCTCATGGACTAAAGTATCCACGCCGATCGCCAGACCACTGACTAAGGTCAGTCCTGCCTTTGATAACTGTTTACTCCATTGACTGGTTATTATTTTACCATAAAAACTGGGCTTTCGGGTGCCCACGACGCTTAAAAGTGTATTGTTTAACACATTTAATTGTCCTTTGAGGTATAAAACCGGCGGCGGTGAAGGAATTTCATGCAATAAATCAGGATATTCTTTATCACACCAAGTTAATAAATGATGATGTTCTTTTTCAGCCCAACACAAATCATGCTCAACAGCTTGCCAATTCAAATGCATGAGTGCTTGTTGCAAAATGGGAGGCAATGGGACCCGCAGGGAGTCTTTTTTTAATTCTTGAATGAGTTCTTGGAGTTCTGGCCAATAGTGAAGTAGTTTTTGAATGGTACGCGGTCCAATACCTTTTTGGTGATGGAGCGCCAAAATGATCTGTTTATTATCCAGCATGGTTGGAATCTTTGCTCAATTATCCTTAATTGTGATACAATCATAATATGATTTAATTGTTTTTGAAATACTTATGGCATTACTAAAGATTTTATATCTTCCTGATGAGCGTCTTCGTAAAATTTCGACGCCTGTTACTGAATTCAATGATGAGTTACAAACCTTGATTGAAGACATGTTTGAAACCATGTATGAGGCCAATGGCGTCGGATTAGCAGCTCCTCAAATTGGTGTCAATATTCGTCTGTCGGTTGTGGATGTCAGTCCGGAAAAAAATGAACGACAAGTCTTTGTCAATCCTGAAATTATTCAGGCTGAAGGTAAAGAAAAGTTTAAAGAGGGTTGTTTATCTGTACCCGGTGCCATGGAAATTGTCGAACGCTCCAAAAATATCAAAGTCAAAGCCCTAGACCGTCATGGAAAGCCTTTTGAAATTGAATGCGATGGCTTATTAGCTGAGTGTCTACAGCATGAAATCGACCACTTAAATGGAAAACTCTTTCTTGATTTATTATCGCCCATTAAGAAAGAAAGAGCCCGTAAAGACTTAGAAAAGTATTTAAAATCCCACAAATAAAAAAAATGAAACCATTAAAAATTATCTTTGCAGGAACACCTGCTTTTGCTCTACCTAGCCTTAAAGCCCTGCATGAAGCAGGGCATGATATTGTTGCTGTCTATACCCAACCTGACAGACCCGCAGGTCGTGGGCAAAAACCTCAGGCTAGTATCATCAAAGAATGGGCAATTAGCCAGCATTTACCCGTCTTTCAACCAGAAACACTTAAAAATCCTGAGGTTCAAGCAGCACTCGCTGCTCACCAAGCTGATGTGATGGTGGTGGTGGCTTACGGCTTAATTTTACCTAAAGTGGTACTTGAAATTCCACGCTTAGGGTGTGTCAATGTGCATGGTTCAATTTTACCACGCTGGCGAGGAGCCGCTCCTGTACAATATGCGATTTTATCGGGTGACGCTGAAACAGGTGTGACCATCATGAAAATGGATGTGGGCATGGATACCGGTGATATCTTAAAGATTGTGACCTGCCCTATTCAAGCCCATGATACCTCTGAATCACTCCTAGAGCACCTCTCAGAGCTTGCGCCATCTCATTTAGAAGAAACCCTTGAGAAAATGGACCAAAATGCCATTGAGGCCTATCCTCAAAATCATGATTGTGCGACCTATGCCCATAAAATTCAAAAATCCGATGCCCAAATTAATTGGCATCAAAGCGCACAAGTCATTGATTGCCAGATTCGAGGCTACTATCCATGGCCCATGGCTTATACACTTTATCATGACCAAGTCATTAAAATTCATGCGGCAAAAATCCTCAAAGGACAGAAGTCCTCTCAAGCACCCGCAACGATTGTGGCCTATACCGGCACCGAAGTGCATGTAGCAACCCAAGACGATGTATTGGCCATTACTCTCTGGCAATTTCCTAATATGAAAAAAATGCTTATCAAAGATTGGTTAAATGGTCATAGTCATTTGTTACCTGTGGGTAGCGTCTTGCAATGAATTTAAATTATAGAAAATTTGCATTACAAGCACTCATTGAACTATTAGATGATAAGCCCCTTCCTTCGGATTTTTCTCAATACCCACCTGCTGCTAAAAATCTGGCCCTACAAACTTGTCGTCATTATCACCAATTAGAGCAAATTGCTTTATTTCTTACGCCTAAAAAGCCGCAAGACCTCTATGTTTGGGCTGTATTGATATTGGGTTTATGTGAAATGCATATTTTAGATAAACCAGAACATGCCGTGATTCATGAGATGGTCAATCTGATTAAAAAAAGTAAATTCCATTCTGCTTTTCGTTTTGCAAACGCTATTTTAAGAAAATCTATTCGCGAGAAAGCGCTCTGGCAAGAATCGCTGGCAAAAAATGAAGTCTATCTTTATAGCCACCCCCAATGGCTGATTGATATCATTAAAAAAGCATGGCCTCACGAAGGAGGCAGTATTTTACAGCAAAATAATATCCATCCGCCCATGACCCTTCGTGTCAATCAATCTAAAATCACCCGTCAAGCTTACCTAAAACAATTAACAGCTGCCAAAGCCTGTGAATTCTCACCCCAAGGTATTATTCTCAATGAAGCAGAAAGCGTCAGTGATTTACCGGGGTTTTTAGAGGGTTGGGTATCTGTTCAAGATGAGGCTGCCCAATTGGCTGCAGGGATTTTAGATATAGAAACCCATCATCGGGTATTAGATGCTTGTGCTGCACCAGGAGGCAAAACAAGCCACATTCTAGAGACTTATCAGCCTCAAGAGTGTGTTGCCATTGAATTACAAGAAAAACGTTTCATCACGCTTAAAAACACCTTTGAGCGCCTAAATTTGAATCCAAACTGTATTCAAGCTGATGCTAGTCATCCAGAATCTTGGTGGGACGGACAATTATTTGACCGTATTTTAATTGATGCACCCTGCTCAGGCACTGGAGTGATTCGAAGACATCCGGATATTAAACTCAGACGTCAAGCTGATAATATATACCTCAACTTAACAATGCAAAAAGAATTACTGCAAAAGCTTTGGCCTTTATTAAAACCCAAGGGTTTATTACTTTATGCCACCTGCTCGATTCTACCAGAAGAAAATGAGCTACAAATTCAAGCATTTTTAAACACACATTCGGATGCCAAAAGCATCGATATCAACTTATCTTTAGAAAAAAAATTAACTCATGGTTTACAGATCTTTCCTGGAACTTCACAAATGGATGGTTTTTATTACTGTTTAATCACCAAAAAATAATTGGCTTGAGGATAGGTAATTTTTCTACTAATACATCATTTTTATACTCCCATGCATTGATAGCAAGCCGAAAAATATGAAGGATTTGAACCCACTTTAGCAGCAGAATATTTATTAGAAGATGGTTATCAGGT
>DNMA01000134.1 GCA_003489505.1 Legionellales bacterium
GGCTTGCATACCTTTACGTCCACGAACCAAAATAAAATTTACTTTCACGCCATCTTGTAAAAATCGATAATCACTACCACGAATAGCTGCTGCATGAAAAAAATACTCCTGCTGCTCTGCAATAATAAAACCGAATCGTTTTTTTCTATCAAAGAATTTAATTATTCCATCATAACGCTGTTGTGGAATAAAAAAGTTTTTAATTCTTTGAAAAATTCTAGATATGCTCATTAAAAATGTACCCTTATTTTTTCGTATCTTCAAAGATGTAACACGGGTACCGGCCGTCTCGTTACATGGGTTCATATGACAGATAAAATACTACCTGTGACCACGGTACGAAATCAGAATATCATAAGGAATAAGGCCGTGCAAATAGTAAAACTTATATGCGCACACTAAAAATGAACAACAAATTCCCTCACTTTCAGCCCGCATAAGCTTAAGAAAACTGAATATAACTGGAAATTTTGTCTAAAAATAGGTTATCATGCGCCATTATTTCTTAATTTTTAGCCTTATGAGAAAACACTTAAAGCTTTATTGGCATTATTTATTACCTAAGTATTTGCTCACCAGATTTGCTGGTTTATTAGCAAACTCTTCCATGACGTTCTTAAAAAACTACTTAATTAAAGATTTTGTCAAAAAATTTTCTATTAATATGGATGAAGCACTGGAATCCAATCCACTTGCCTATAAATCTTTTAATGATTTTTTCACCAGACATTTAAAAGCAAGCGCCAGACCCCTTGCTAATAGTAAATTGATTTGTCCTGCTGATGGTTTTATTAGCCAAGGTGGTCCATTAAAAAGTAATAAGCTTTTACAAGCTAAGGGCATTTATTATAGCCTTGAAAGTCTTTTAGCCTCTTCAGAAGAAGCACAAAAATATTATGATGGTGAGTTTGCTACCATCTATTTATCGCCTAAAGATTATCATCGAGTTCACATGCCTATTAGTGCAAAGTTAGTCGGGCAAACTTATATCCCTGGCAGCCTTTTTTCCGTTCAGCCTTTTACTGCAGAGCATATTCCAGGTTTATTTAGCCGCAATGAGCGTTTAGTCATGCATTTTGAAACCGAATGGGGTCCCATGGCTATTATTTTAGTAGGGGCAACTGTTGTTGGCTGTATTGGTACAGCTTGGGATGGGGATATTAAAAGAAGTCAAAAAATTACAGAAAAAACCTTTTCTCCACCTTTAGAGATTCAACAAGGTGAAGAAATCGGCTATTTCAAATTAGGCTCTACAGTCATCTTAGTGTTACCCAAAGAGGCTCAACTAAATTGGGCGGTCAGCTTAGCCACTGGCACACCCTTACAATGGGGACAAGCACTAAGCAATTAGTTATCTCTTGGGTACTGAGGCACGCCGTCACCACCATCCAATTGTCTACTCTTTTCTGCTGAAGAGGAGGCTTTTGAAGATGCTGCCTGACCATCATCCCCACTGTCACCGTCATCTTGTGCATAAGAGGCCAAAGAGCACGCCAGAATAAAGATTAAACTGCCCCATTTCAGATGATTACGCATATTTTACTCCTTAAAATAAATTGCCATTAAATACTCATCATAATATTGCCCATCCACTAGGATGGCTTTTTTTTCAATACCATAGATTTCAAAACCCAATTGCTCGTATATCTTAAAAGCGCCCTGATTGGTTGTAGTGCAATTTAAATAACAAAGCGTCAATTTTTTTTGGGCTTGCTCTAATACATGGCTCATTAATTGCCTTGCAAGACCTTGCCCCTGAAAGGACGGCTTAGTATATACTCCCCAAATCTCACCTTTGTGCTGGTACTTCACTATATTTTTTGGGCTCAAAGCAACTGTTGAAACCAACTGACTATCAATGAATAATCCGTAAATTAAATTTTGACTCAAGATATCTTTCCATTGTTTAAGGGTTCTTTGCTCTTCTTCTTCATATGAAGATAAGTAATTTTGTGGAAAGCCCAAAAGAGCCTCAAGACGAATTTGTTTCCATAGCAAGGCATCATCTGGAGTTAAAAGCCGAATATCCATTTAGGAAGTCTCATCCAAAGTCATCTAAATACAGTATAGCTAACTTTTTTAAAAGTGGGGTGAAAAGAAGTTGATCTCACTCAATATTTGGTTTTAATGTCATGAACCATCCCACCCACTGAGTTGGCAAATTTTTATGGCCAGCTTAGTATTTGAATTGGAAAATTTGAAACTAAAAATGGCACGAGAAGGCAAAGCAAACTGAGTTTGATTGCTTAGTATTGAAAGCTCATCGCTTTAGCGGTGAGCAGTTTACGTGATCTTAAAATTATATGGTACCGAGAAGAGGACTCGAACCTCCACGGGGTTGCCCCCACTAGCACCTGAAGCTAGCGTGTCTACCAATTCCACCACCTCGGCATCGCCAGCAACATTAACCTGCTTGAAGCAGTTTGTCAATGACTGGCTATGAGCTTATTTGACGGTATCAGGCCCTAACATTTTTTTAGGATCAACATATTCATCAAATTGCTCAGCTGTTAATAATTTTAAAGCAATAGCTGCTTCTTTCAAAGTTGAGTTTTCATGATGCGCTTTTTTAGCAATTTTAGCAGCATTATCATAACCAATATGTTGATTTAACGCCGTTACTAGCATTAAGGATTCTTGTAAATGCTTTTGAATCACTGGCATGTTTGGCTCTAAACCCTCAACACAATATTTTTGAAATGATACACAGGTATCTCTTAATAGAACTGCTGAATGCAGCACATTAAAAATAATCACCGGTTTAAAAACGTTTAATTCGAAATTGCCCTGACTATCTGCAAAACTGACAGCCACATCATTTCCCATGACTTGGGCACAAACCATCGTCATCGCCTCTGCTTGGGTTGGATTGACCTTGCCTGGCATTATTGAAGAACCTGGTTCATTTTCTGGTAATAATAACTCACCTAAACCACTTCGAGGACCTGAACCCATCCAGCGTAAATCGTTGGCAATTTTCATTAAAGCACAAGCCAAAGTCTTCATTACAGAATGCGCCATGACCAAAGGCTCATGTGACGCCAATGCAGCAAATTTATTTTCTGCAGAGACAAAAGGTAATTTGGTAAGTTTAGCAATATGCATGGCCGCAGTACTTGCAAACTTTGGATGTGTATTCAAACCTGTTCCGACCGCACTGCCACCGATAGCCAATTCATATAACTCATGGAGTGCTTCGTCTAAACGCATTAAACATGCGTCTAATTGAGCAACATATCCAGAAAACTCCTGGCCTAAAGTTAAAGGAACCGCATCTTGTAAATGGGTACGACCAATTTTGATAATATCTTGATAAGCTTCCATTTTCTTTGCCAATCCATCACGTAAAACCCTTACCGCTGGAATTAATTGATGTTGAATTTCAATGGCTGCAGCAATATGCATAGCAGTTGGAAAGGTATCATTAGAAGATTGTGACATATTCACATGATCATTGGGATGAATAGGTGTTTTAGTACCAAATGCTTGGCCGGCCATTTGATTGGCACGATTAGCAATCACTTCATTCACATTCATATTCGATTGGGTACCGCTACCTGTTTGCCAGACTTTCAAGGGAAAATTATCATCCCAACGTCCTGCAATCACCTCATCTGCAGCTTTCATAATTAAATCAGCTTTGTCTTTTGCTAACTTGCCAATTTCACAATTAGCAAGGGCTGCGGCTTTCTTTAATTGACCAAAAGCATGAATAACTTGTAGAGGAATAAAATCGGAACCAATTGCAAAATGATGAAGGGAGCGTTCTGTTTGTGCACCCCATAATTTATCAGCAGGCACTTCAATAGCGCCCATGCTATCGGTTTCAATTCGAGTTGATGTCATGTTATAGTTCTCCAACAATTCAATTTTTGTATCATCTTAACATTTTAGATACGACGTTGAAATATAAATAAGGAATGGATTATGCGTTCTACAAGAATTTATCACCCCAAAACCTTAAAGATTGGTGAAAAAACCGATTTGTCTGAAGAAGCGAGTCACCATCTCATCAATGTCTTAAGATTTAAGGTCAATGAGCAATTTACTGTATTCGACGGACAAAACCATGAATATCAAGTGCTTTTATCAGCACTTAAAAAAAAATCTGCGGAAATTACCGTACTGTCCTGTCAAGATGTTTCACGTGAATCCAAACTGCATTTACACCTCGCTCAAGGTATCCCCAAAGGTGATCGAATGAGTTTTAGCTTACAAAAAGCTGTAGAACTTGGCGTGCGAGAATACACCCCACTTTGGACTCAGCATGCGGCATTTAAATGGGATGCCAAACTCAATGAAAAAAAGATACAGCAATGGCAGGCGATTATCATCGCTGCTTGTGAGCAATCTGGCAGAAATTATATCCCCAAACTTCATTCTATCATGCATATCGATGACTTTATTGAACAAAGCCCCAGCGATAATTCATTTATACTCGACCCCTATGAGGGTCAGCATTGGCAAAACCTCACTTGGAAAGAGCCTCTTCAGGCCACACTGCTCATTGGGCCAGAGGGCGGTCTCAGTAACCAAGAAGTACAAAAAGCCAGAGATCATGGTTATCAGGGATTAACATTAGGCCCTAGAATTCTTCGTACTGAAACGGCCGTGCTGGCAGCCTTAAGTGTCCTTCAGGCGATTAAAGGTGATCTTTAATCTAGCTCGATAAAAGTTTTTCAGTTAAAATATACAAATCGGTTTCTATAAATAAACCGAAGGGCAAAATACAAATGAATACTTTAAGCCCCAAATTTGCTGTAAGCAGAGTATGTCAAACTCGAACAAAGGTGAAATATAATGAGTACACATGTAAAACAAATTTCTGACGCATCTTTCGAACAAGATGTTTTAAACAGTGATAAACCTGTTATTCTTGATTTCTGGGCAGAATGGTGTGGCCCATGCCGAGCATTAGGACCTATTTTTGCTGAAGTTGCTGAAACTCATCATCAAAAAGTTGTGTTTGCAAAAATGAATATTGATGAAAATCAAAGAACACCTGCAAAATATGGTGTGATGAGTATTCCAACGCTGATTTTATTTAAAAATGGCGAAATCAAAGCGACTCGAATGGGTTTAATGTCTAAATCTGAACTCAGCGCATTCATCGATAGCAATATTTAATTTTTTTAAATAAGCACTAGCACATTCATTCAACATGTGCTAGTCTATAAAATGTGTGTGGCATGTCACACACGTTCTTTTCTTTCCTTATGATTAATTCTGGATCATCATATCATTTATAACATTTCAAGTGTGACATATGAACTTTAGTAAACTCAAGCAATTACCTATTGGCGAACTAGTCAATATCGCCCAAGAAATGGGTATCGAAAACACCTCAAGAATGCGAAAGCAAGACATTATTTTTGCCATCCTCAAATCTCATGCCCTTAAAGGTGAAGATATTCAAGGTGATGGCGTCGTAGAAATTTTACCCGATGGCTTCGGATTTTTACGTTCTGCTGATGAATCTTATCTTGCAGGACCAGATGATATTTACATTTCACCCAGTCAAATTCGCCGCTTTGGCTTAAGAACTGGTGATACCGTCAGTGGTAAAATTCGTCCACCTAAAGACAATGAACGCTATTTTGCTTTGTTAAAAGTTGATCAAATCAACTATGAATCCCCAGAAAATGCCAAACGCAAAATTTTATTCGAAAACTTAACGCCTCTATTTGCAACAGATCGCTTTGTATTAGAACAAGGTAATGGCAGTACAGAAGATTTAACTGGCCGAGTCGTTGATTTATGCGCACCTTTTGGACGTGGCCAACGTGGCTTGATTGTCGCGCCACCCAAAGCGGGTAAAACCATTATGTTGCAAAACATCGCACACTCTATTGAAAAGAACTATCCTGAATGTATATTAATCGTTCTTTTAATTGATGAGCGCCCTGAAGAGGTTACTGAAATGCAACGCTCCGTTCGAGGCGAAGTGATTGCTAGTACCTTCGACGAACCAGCAGCTAGACACGTACAAGTTGCTGAAATGGTCATTGAAAAAGCCAAACGCCTGGTCGAGCATAAAAAAGATGTTGTCATTTTATTAGACTCGATTACTCGTTTAGCAAGAGCTTATAACACTGTTGTTCCTTCTTCAGGAAAGGTGTTAACCGGTGGTGTGGATGCCCATGCACTTCAAAGACCAAAACGCCTTTATGGTGCTGCTCGTAATATCGAAGAAGGTGGTAGCTTAACCATTATTGCGACTGCCATGGTTGAAACAGGTTCCAAAATGGACGAAGTCATTTATGAAGAGTTCAAAGGAACAGGTAACATGGAAATTCACTTAAGACGAAATATTGCAGAGCGTCGCGTATTCCCTGCGATTAGCTTTACCAGTTCTGGTACTCGTCGTGAAGAATTATTATTAACACCAGAAGAACTCCAAAGAACTTGGATTTTACGTAAAATTCTTCAATCCATGGATGAAGCTGATGCCATTGAGTTCTTATTAGAACGCATGAAGAATCATAAAACCAATGCTGAATTCTTTGAAGCGATGAAGCGTCAAGAATAATTATGCAATATGATGATTTAAGGGATTTTCTCGATCAACTCGAGAAGCGTGAACTACTTAAACGCATTGATTACCCTATATCACCCAATCTGGAGATGACCGCGGTGAGTCACCGCGTTCTCCAGGAACAAGGTCCTGCGCTTTTATTTACAAACCCATCACTCAAAATGCCTGTACTGACCAATTTATTTGGTACAGTTGAGCGTGTCGCTTTGGGCATGGGCGCAGAAAACATTCAAGCTCTGCGCGAACTCGGTGAGTTATTGGCATTTTTAAAGGAGCCCGAACCCCCCAAAGGTTTTAAAGATGCTCTTGAAAAATTCCCACTCATCAAGCATGCCTATCATATGGCTCCAAAAGTGGTCTCTAGAGCGCCTTGTCAAGAAATTGTTTATGAACATGATGCTGTAGACCTTTATCAAATCCCCATTCAAACGTGTTGGCCTAAAGATGCCGCCCCATTAATCACATGGGGGCTGGTGACTACTAAAAATCCCAAAACGCAAAGACAGAATATGGGAATTTATCGCCAACAACTTTTAAATAAAAATCAATTGATCATGCGCTGGCTAGCCCATCGAGGTGGAGCGCTGGATTACTTAGCTTGGCAACAAGCGCATCCTGGGGAGCGCTTTCCTATTGCAGTAACGATTGGAGCAGACCCGGCGACCATTCTTGCGGCCGTCACGCCAGTACCCGATAGCCTTTCAGAATATGCCTTTGCAGGCCTTCTAAGAGGTAAACGCACCCAATTAGTCAATTGTATAGGCTCTGATTTACAAGTGCCAGCAAGTGCTGAAATTATTTTAGAAGGTTACCTAGAGCCCGGTCTTGAAGCACCTGAAGGTCCTTATGGAGACCATACGGGTTATTACAATGAAGTACAATCTTTCCCAGTCTTTACTGTTGAAAGAATCACTCATCGTAAAAATCCGATTTATCATAGCACCTACACAGGACGCCCACCGGATGAACCAGCGATTTTAGGTGTTGCACTCAATGAAGTTTTTGTGCCTTTATTGCAAAAACAATTTCCCGAAATTGTGGATTTTTATCTACCACCGGAAGGTTGTTCATACCGTTTAGCTGTTGTCACCATAAAAAAACAATATCCAGGTCATGCTAAACGCGTGATGTTTGCTGTGTGGTCTTTTTTAAGACAATTTATGTATACCAAATTTGTCATTGTTTGTGACGATGATATTGATGCCAGAAATTGGCAAGATGTGATTTGGGCGATGACTACTCGAATGGACCCAGTGCGAGATACATTATTAATTGAAAATACACCCATTGATTATTTAGATTTTGCTTCACCTCAAAGTGGCTTAGGTGGTAAGATGGGAATGGATGCTACATCAAAATGGCCTGGAGAAACCACCCGAGAATGGGGAGAGGTCATACAGCCTGATGAAGATGTTGTCCAAAAAATTAATGAAATTTGGCCTTTATTAGGACTTTAACATGTCTTCATGGATTAGTGCAGAAATTCAAGAGGTCAACACTTTAAGTGATACTATCGTTCAAGTGCTTCTGCAGCCACATACCTATATTCCCTATCAAGCCGGTCAATATCTGCAAATTAAAACACAAAATTTTAAAAATTACTTTTCAATTGCCAATGCACCACTGGGCTCTCATCATTATGAATTGCATATTCGACACGATAACAATAACCCCTCTTCGATAGAATTATTAGAGGCAATGAAAAAACAAGGCCAACTCGAAATTCAGCTTCCTTTTGGCCGCTGTCATTTAGAATCCTTTTCTGCTGAGAGAAACTTGATTTTTATTGCGGGAGGTACTGGTTTTGCCCCTATTAAAGCAATGATTGAACAATTATTATTTAATCAAGACCCACGTTCATTTTCCTGTTTTTGGGGCGCTAAAAGCCAAAATGATCTCTACTGTGAGTCACTTTTAACAGATTGGAAAAAACATGTTAAAAATTTCCAAGCATTAAAACTCTATGCGGGCAAGAAAAGCTATAACATGAGCAACGACTTTCTCAACGCATATGGTGAACAGCTAAAAAATCTTCAAATTATCTTAAGCGGACCTTTTGATATGGTTTTTGAATATCGTAATCAATTACTAGCGCACGGCTTATCTAAAGAGTTTATTTTTTCTGACGCATTTGAATTTGAACAATAATCCCTGAGTTGCTAATCATTTTTAATCCCGATATACTTTTTTATAAAACTTAAAGGAAAAAAATCATGGGCATTGGATACCAAATTCTAGCACTGATATTAGCAGGGCTTGCCATCTTTTTATTATATCGAACTGTGAAAAATCAACCGCAATGGTTTACTAAAGAAAACTTTGGTAAAACTGCTTCAACACTTGGGTTTTTAGCTTTATTTTTAATTGCACTGGTGGCATTTTTAGTGATGATGCTCAATAGCTAGTGAAAAATGCCTTTTCGATGATATTCACCAGCAGTTTCTTGCACTAAGAACTCTTGGAGTTGCGGGTGAGTGATTATTAAATCACAGCTAATTAATTCTATATCAGATTCATCTGCGTAAGTAATTAATTCCGTATCGTTGACCAATAAGCGATACCAAGGGCCTGGTTTTGTAAATTCTTTTTGGGCAGTATGCGGATTCATATGTCCTGAAGGTTGAAATAAACCATCCACATCCACAATCACCGCTGAATAACCATGTGTTTTATGCTTAACAACCTGACCGATATTATAGCGAGATATTTTCATAATATTCTCCAGTTAATTTAATTATTATTCACTTTACTTAAAAAGCAAACCACTTAATCAAATAACTTATAATCTCACTGGAATCATCCAAAACCATAAAATGGTGATACAATTAAAGTTAAATAGTATAATTTTTATAGGAATTTCATGAGTGCTTTGTATACCTTCATCGATAATTTGATTGCAGCAACAATCAGAAAAAAAGCTGTAAAGGATGATAAATTGAACCAGGGTGAGTACTATAATGTGCATCCGGTATTTGACCCCTTAATAATGCAAAATTGGGAGAAGATGAGATCCGGCGCTATTGGTCAAGGCCTCTTTAACACAGATGATTCCCAAAGGGACCTTTATACGAAATTATCAACATTGCTTAATCTTTTGGAAATATCTAATGATAACGACACTGA
>DNMA01000127.1 GCA_003489505.1 Legionellales bacterium
TTTTATATAGATATTTAATATATTTTCTGAGCTAAATTTTGCATTTCCATGTTCATCTGGAATATTTAAGGAAGAAACAATAATACTGCCTGTTGAGGTTCCACTAAATACATCAAAAAGGTCGGATACCTTTTGATGAGTCTTTTTCTCAATGTAATTGAGATAAGTCAATGGAATGATGCCTGATACACCGCCCCCACTCACAAATAAGATACTCACTACTTTTTTATCCCTATCCACTGGCAATAAATTGTTTGGTTTGCAAACAGGGTCATAGGCGGCTCGGGGGGGGGTTAATTCCAAACCATTAAAATTAAAATGCGCATAGATTGAAAAGCATAATACATATATCAATATGAATAAAAATATATAAAATAAAATATTTTTAAGCCATTTAATTACAATCATTTCTTAACTCTTTTCTTAGGAATAATCATTAAAATAAAAATAGATAATATTGCACCAAAAAAACACCATACCGAGGTAAAAGCATGCTGATAAAATAGGTAGGTGATTACAAATGATAATGCAAGCAGTGCACCAAAAAATTTAAGAAATTGATTAGAAGATAGGATGGTATCAAAAAACAAAATTGCTAAATAGCAAATGGCTAAGCTTTCTACATATAAATCAGAGAGATCAACATGATAACAGATAGCATTTTGTACAATAGAAGGCTTAATCAGATACCATTTTAAAACAGCTGGAACATAAAGAATACATCCCACTAAAAAACCTAAAATGGTCAGATACATTAAGTATTTTTTTCGTTTAGGGTCTTCTTCAACAGCGTAGACACTTAATCCAATATAAGGCGGCCACATAAAATAAGCAAAAAACAAATAAGCAAAACTTAAAATTTGATTATTAGGATTTAACCAAACGGCCCCCTCAATAGCTTGTTGAATGGCAAAAAAAATGGGAACAAGGGCAAGAAAAATATATTTAGGATTATTCCGAATAGCTCGATATAATGCACAACCGCCTGTTACGAATAATACTGAACTTGCTGTAAAACTTGCAGCTGCAGAAAAGCACATGAAAAATCCCTCTTTCAATATGAACCTATTCATTATCCATGAATCTAAAAAAATAGTACACTAATAATTAAGATTCCAAAAGCTTTTTAATTTTGCTTTTGAGTGATTGATTAATTTTAGAGATTTTTAAAGCTTGTAGTCCGAGTTTTACATAAATCTCTTTTAAATAGGTAAATGGTATTGCAGCAAGATGAGATTCAATCGTTTGAATATCTCCTCTTTGAATAGGTCCTGTTAATGCGTTTTCAAACTCTTGATGTTGATGTAGATTACTTAAACTAGACCCCATTAAAGATAAAATAATATTTCTGGAAGTGTCTTTATCAATACCTGATTCCAGGAGGCATTCTTGTGCTAAATGGGCTAATGACACTAAATAATTTGAAGATAAAACACCGGCAACATGATAAAGGGTTTTTTTATCGCTTTGTATGAAGAAAGTATGCGCCCCCAATTCAAAAAACAAATGCCCCAACACTGCTTGTGCTTGTTGGTCACCTTCCAATCCACAATAAGTACCAGCAAAATTGTCGATACTTTGCGCAGAGCTTGCAAAACTCATCATTGGATGGGCACTCCCGACCAAGCAATTTTTTTCGGTTAAATGATTCAAGACAGCGCTAGATAAAGCGCCACTACAATGAAAAATGATACTTTTTTCCTTCAAATGCATTGATTGACTTAATTCATGGCTTAAAGATTCAATTTGATCATCAGGGCATGTGATTAAGGTAATATCAGCGGGCGGTAAATCTTTTACCTGCTGATAAGCATGACCTGAGCCAATGAACTCAATGGCTTGTAAGGCACTTTGTAGTGTTGAATTACAAACGCCTTGTACATTGACTAAATTGGCATGCGCAAGCAAATAAGCAATGGTTTTACCACAGCGCCCTGCTCCAATGACATTTAAGGTGAGTAGCATTAGATAACCCACTCATGCTGTTCATCTGGATAAAAAAGTGACTGAGGAACTTCCATATCTAAGGTGCTTAAATTAAATACTAACCAACCATGCGGAACAGATAATCGACAGGTTTTAACATGTGGCACCGGTGAGGGTACAGCCTGCCAAGGATGTTGACAAATTTCTGCAAATGACAAAACGGGTAATAACAACAATAGAGATAAAAACTTAGACATAAAAATTCTCCTTAATATCGATGGCTAGGATTAAATAGTATTTAGGCAAAATGGTCAAGAACGACTAAGCATTTTTATATGGTTTTGGGGCCATTGCCTCGCTTTTATTGTGTTAAGCTGGACTAGCATGGCGAAAATCATAATATAATCAGGTGTTTTGATTCACTTTATAAGAATAAAATTCATATCAAATATCTTTAAAAAATTCCGGAATTCTTTGTCCCAACCAAAAGACAGGCTGCACATGCTTATCTTGTGCAACAAACCCTACATGCCCGCCCTTTTGACTCACTTCCAGCACAACACTTGAAGATAAATCACTTGATTGGGGAAGACATTCAGGGGTCATAAAGGGGTCATCTAGTGAATGAATTATCAAACTAGGTACCTGAATATTTTTTAAATAAGGCACACATTTACTGCTTTGATAATAAGCCTTGGCATTTGGGAAACCATGCAAAGGAGCTGTTGTGATTTCATCAAAATCCCAAAACGTATTGATATTTTGTAGTTCAGAAAAACTAAAAGGCATCTCTAAATGCAGTTTTCTTGTATAAAAGCTCTTAAGTCTTTGTAACATATGCCTTTGATAAATTTTTGAAAAGCCTTGATTGACTCGGTTTACCAAAATTTCAAAATCAAAAGGAACAGAAACTGCAACCGCCTTATCAATTTTAGCAAGACGACCCTGCTCACCTAACCACTTTAATAAAACATTGCCCCCTAATGAGATACCAATCACAGATTTTGGAGTTTGAGGCTCTTTGTCATTCAAATAATCCATAAAGAAACTCAGATCACCTGTCTCTCCAGCATGATAGGTGCGAGGCAAACGATTCGGTTCATCTCCTGAGCATCGAAAATGTAAAAGCACTGCTCGACAACCCATTTTGTTAATCGCATTAAAAAGAATCGGAATATAAGATGAATGAATACTACCGCCCATGCCATGCAATATCGTGATCAAGGGTCTATCTTTCGAAACTCCTTGTTTAGACCAAAAGCACTCTAAAAAATCACCATCGGGTAGCTCAATTCTTTCTTTCGTCACCAATGGAAATTTCAAATGCTTACGAATCATGAAAGGAAACAAGGTTTGCATATGATTGTTTTTCAACCACCACAAAGGCTTGAAACTACTATCTATAATCATAATCAATCAGATCCTAAAATAATCTTATAATATATATTTTGCGTCTAAAATATCTGATTAGTCAACTTTGTGCGCAAATAAAAACCTTTTGGTATTGTTTGAATGATTTGTCCTTGCTCATTGATGGATCTTGTCGTCATTAAGGAATCTGATGCTTTGGGACGAATATGTAGATATTCTCCTATTCCACCATGAATTTTTTCTACTTCACCTTGAATGACCATCTCGGTGATGGTTTCCCAATCTCTTTTTAATATCTCAAGTTGTTGTGGACTAGGTTTCCAAAGAATAGCCTTGATGATTCTTCTTTGATGATAAGGGATAGTTTTTTCCCCTTCTATTAAAACCCATAACACCTGCTGTAATTTTTGATAACAAGCAGACCGCTCCCATATCAGATTTAAATGTCCTATTAATGGTAAGGTGGTCACATAAGTTGACTCGGATGCTTTGGCCTGATGATTGAGAGGAAGCGTTTTTAATTCAAGATTTAAGTCTGGGAAATCAGGAATGGGTAAAGAGCCTGCTTTAGCGCCTAAATATTTTTCAATCGCCTGCCCAATCCACCCTTTTGCATGAGTTAAATCCATGGGCAGTTCAAGGTTTAACAGTCTTGCAAACTGCAAAAAAGTTAAACCTTCGATGTCTTGTGTTTTATTGAGGATTTGCTGTACTTGCAATGTTTAATTCATCCAATTGACGTTTATCAATTTGACTAGGCGCCTGCGTTAACAAACAAGTCGCACTCAATGTTTTAGGGAAGGCAATCACATCTCGAATAGATGGTGACCGAGATAAAAGCATCGCTAATCTATCAACCCCTAATGCAATACCACCATGTGGAGGACAGCCATATTGAAGTGCTTCTAAGAAAAAGCCAAATTTCAATTGTGCTTCTTCATCGCTAATTCCCAATAAATCAAAAACAGTTTTTTGTAACTGTGGATTATGAATTCGTATAGAACCACCGCCTAATTCAAAACCATTTAAGACTAAGTCATAAGCTTTAGCTTTGGTTTTTAAAGGATTAGCTTTGAGCGATTCCACATCCGTTTCACGTGGTGAGGTAAAAGGATGATGAGCTGATTCAATTTGTCCGTTTTTTTCATTTAAAAGGAAAATTGGCCAATCAACTACCCAAGCAATTTTCCAATCATTGACATCAATCAAGCCGTGGTCAAATCCTAATCTTTGACGTAAAGCACCCATAGGTTCCGTGATTTTATAGGATTTGCCAGCAATACAAAATAAAACATCACCTTTTTGAACTTGGCTGATATCCAATAATGAGGCGATCTCTTCATCACTCATCAATTTCAATAAAGAAGATTGTAAACCTTCACGACCAGCATCTTTATCATTGACCTTCAAGTAGGCTAAACCTTGGACGCCGTGATGAACTAAAAATTGTTGATATTCATCTAATTGCTTACGAGACAATGCACTACCATTGGCTAAACGAATGGCAATAATTCTTGAATCTGTATCCGCAGCCGCATCTTTGAAAATCTGGAATTCACTGTTAGCAAAAACACTATCTAAATCAATTAACTCCAAAGGATTTCTTAAATCAGGTTTATCACTACCATATTTTTGCATGGCTTCGTCATAAGATAAACGTAAGAAAGGTTTGGGGAGTTCAATCGATAAAATTTCTTTAAATAAATGACACATCAAACCTTCAAGCATGTTTTGAACATCAAGCTCATCAACAAATGACATTTCCATATCAAGCTGTGTGAATTCAGGTTGTCTATCTGCGCGTAAGTCTTCATCTCTAAAACAACGAACGATTTGATAATAACGGTCAAAACCTGAAATCATTAACATCTGCTTAAATAACTGTGGTGACTGTGGTAAAGCATAAAATGCGCCAGGATGAACGCGTGATGGTACTAAATAATCTCTTGCACCTTCTGGGGTGGCTTTTGTCAGCATAGGCGTTTCAATATCGGTAAAACCATGCTGATTTAAATATTCACGAATACATTTTACGATATGATGTCTTTGCATAATTTTTTGATGCAATTCATCGCGTCTTAAATCCATATAACGATATTTTAAGCGTAAATCCTCATTCACGTTCTGGTTTTCATCAGGTAAAAAAGGCGGAATAGCTGATTGATTTAAAATTTCTAAGGCCGTGACCTCAAGCTCAATCTCACCCGTTTTCATATTCGCATTACGCATATTTTCAGGACGCATACGAACACGACCAGAGACTTTCACCACATATTCATGTTTAAGAAACGATGCCAAATTCAACAATTGAGTTTGATTAGGTTCAATGACTGCTTGTACCACGGAAGATGAATCACGAATATCCAAGAAGATGAGTTCACCAAAATCGCGTCTTTTTTTAATCCAGCCGCATAGTGTGACAACTTGACCAACTAAATGGGCCTGAACCTGTTCGCATAAATGCGTTCTCATGGATACTCCTTAAATATTCTTAAATAACGGCTGACGCATTGCGCCAAGTGATAATATAACTTTCAAAGCGTTTTCCACACTAATATCTAATAGCACCGCATCACTTTCTGGAACCATTAGAAAAAAGCCCGATGTGGGGTTGGGGGTTGTGGGAACATATACAGTTAAGAGCTCTTGTTGGCTCGACATTGATTCAGGACATTTTACCCGACCTGTGACAAACGCCATCGTCCATGTTTCTTTTTTAGGATATTCAATCATGACCACTTGTCGAAAAGATTGACCATTGGTCTTTAATAAAGCCTGTATAATTTGTTTGGTGGTATGATAAATCACTCGAACACCAGGAATCTTTTGCAATAAAGCTTCGCCCCACTCCATCAAACGTTGTCCAACAAAATTGGTGACTAAAATACCAGTAACTACAAATAGGGTCAGAGAAATGACCACACCAAGCCCTGGTATCGAAAATCCAAACAAAGCATTCGGTTGATAAGCATTAGGCAATAAAGCGACCACTTTATCCAACCATTCAATAATTGAGGTAATCACTAAAACGGTGATAAAAATCGGCAACCAAACAACCAAGCCAGTGATAAGGTATGCTCTGAGTTTTTTTGTCATTCTGATTTACTTCCTTTATCAGTACTACAACTGTTATTGGAACATGAACTTTTATCTGTTGAACTAGCTTTCGGTTTTTTATCACGAAAATCTGTGACATACCAGCCTGTTCCTTTTAATTGAAATCCAGCCGCAGAAACCATTCTTTCAACATTTTTTCCTTGGCAATGTGGACATATACCAGTAGGCTCATCACTAATTTTTTGCAACAACTCAAAATGTTGCTGGCAATCCCGGCATTGATACTCGTAAATAGGCATGAATTAACCTTTAAAACACTAAATAATGATGAATTATACCCAAGTCTATTCGATGTCTCAAATATATATTT
>DNMA01000196.1 GCA_003489505.1 Legionellales bacterium
GCATAAAATTCTTGGTTCATGGCCAGAATGAATTGATTATCATTTAAAGGTTTCTTCTCATTGGCATTGATAAAGAATAAATTGTGTTCGCCTAGGCAGATGTAAAATACAGCAAGTTCGAATAGAAAATTTAAAACCAAACCAAAACCATGTCTACCCATGACTCCAAAAATGATACAGAGCAAAGTCAAAGAACCTAAATAAATAGCATATCGCATAACAGGAGCTGCGCGTAAAATATATTCAGGGACATAGGTTTCAATCAATTGTGCATATCGGTCAGCCCATTTTTTTCTAAACGTAAAAAACTGATGCGTGAGATATTTTTCACTTAAAAGACAAATAATAATAATCAAAAAGCGCATGCTATAAACTCCTTGTTAATCTTTACGCATTTTGTCAGATAAAGACATTGGCGTTGGATACATTAATACAACGATGTATGAAGATGCTATAAATGTTAAAATGGTTGTTGCTTGTATCAAATTGCTTGATAGATTACTGATTAAACCACCCTCTAGAGCAATACTTGCGACCAAGAGGGAGAACTCGCTGGCTTGACCCAGACGAAGACCGACTTCTTTCGAAACGGTTTTCTTTTCACCTGCTTTCCAAAACATGAGGTGAAAACAAAGCGGTTTAATAATCAAAATGAATGCCGATAAAGTTAAAGCAGGCACAATAATCATTTTGGCTAAATCAAAGTTAAATGTTGCTCCCACTGAGAAGAAAAACATCACAAGGAAAAAATCACGCAGCGGTTTTAAGCTTTCTGCAATGTATAAAGAAATCGGACTAGCTGCTAATGCTACACCTGCAACAAAAGCGCCAATGTCTTCTGATAGATTCAGTTTTTTTGCCAAAATTGACATCCCTAAACACCAGCCAATCGATAACAAAAATACATATTCTTTGGTCCGATCAAATTTAGCCAAGAGTTTAACGAGAATATATTTTTCACAAAAAAATGCAAAAGCAATTAATAGCGGGAAGGTAACACTCACTGATAAGAGCTGGTGCCATGAAAAACCTTTTTGCGCACCATCAATCATAATTAAAATGATGATAGCGATTAAGTCTTGCATTAAAAGAACAGAAATCATGACTTCACCGGTATGTTGGTGATGCAAAATGGTGGTTGGTAACAGTTTTAAGCCAATGATAGTACTAGAAAACATCATGGCGGCGCCAATAATCATTGAGTCGTTGTGAGCAAGACCAAAAGCTCTGGCGATACCATAACAAATCACCGCAAAGATTAATGAGCTAAATAAGGCAATCCAGGTGACCTCTTTGAGCATGTGTATTAAGTTTTGTGGCTGGAGATGGAGCCCCAAGAGAAAGAGCAAGAAGACAATACCCACTTCACCGACTTGTTGAATCGCACTGAGTTCAGGAACCCATTTGAGCCCCCAAGGCCCCAGTAAAGCCCCTAAAAGAATATAGGCTACTAAAAGGGATTGTCGAGTATAGAGTACTAATGTGGAAAGCAGGGCGGCGCCAGTAAATATTAAAAAGATAGTATAAAAAAAAGCGTCGTCATGCATCGATCATTCTATCCTAGACATCGTTAAAAAAATTACATTTAGAATATCACAAAAAAACTCTAGGTTAAATTGCTCTAAAGTAATCTTTTGAAGGAATTTTTTATTTAATCCATTGTTAATTTTGGTCTAATGATAGTCAATAGGTTTTTAAGTCGTGAGCACTGATACTAAAACTTTCTTCCAGGGCCCCGAGATGCTCCCATCTGTTCTTCATGTTGTTGAATATTATCATCTTGTTCATTCTTTAAACTATCAAGTATGGCCTTTAGTTTTTGAATTTTTTGATGAGAGTCAGATTGAAGTTCTGAATGGCCAGTAAAGATTTTTAAAAGAAGAGCCACAATTGAAATGATTTTTGCAAGATAATCGATAGTACTAGAAAAGTAATTTCGATGTTGGCCAAATTTTTTTCGTTCAGAGTTTACAGCCAGGATACTTTTTTCAGCAAAAAACGATGCGTTTTTGCATGACAAATAATTTTCAATGATGGTCTCAAATAATTCTTTGGCTTCTTCATAATGTTCTATTTCACCATCTTTCTTAAACTCTTCAGATTTTTTTTGAATATCCAGTAATGCCTCTTTGAGCTCTTTGGGTTCTACAAATAATAAACAGGCTAACCTGCACAATTTTGAGATTTCGGGTGCATTTTTATGTATCTGGATTAGCATTTGTTCGGAAATAATTTTTTTAAAATCATCTAGACTTATTTTCATTTTTCGAAACTTGATATAGTTTTCTTTAATGGTATTTTTTCCTTCTTCATCAGAAATTGCCTTGTAAATATCCCCAAAAAGCTTTTCTTCTTTTCGATTTCCATGAGTTTTGGGGTTCATATAAAATATGACATACCTTCCTTTTTCACACCCTGGATGCCCCCAATAATTATTTAAATTGATAATATGTGTAAGGCCATTATAATATCCTTCATTGCCTGTATGCCCATGAATAAAATTGACGTGATAATTTTCATGTTGTGATTTTCTATCAATATCTAAGTCTCTGCTCCAAATTACAATATGTAATGGATGGTTTTTTTGTAGTTGAGAGGATATGGTGTTTGCATCGACATGTCTTTTGAATTCAGCATTAACTTTATCAATCGTTTGGGCTAGTTTTTCTGCGCTACTATCTTCATACGCAACACAAAACTGATTTGCAACTAATTTAACAGTTGATATTGCTATTGGAGCATGACTATAAATTGAAATTTCATTTTTGTCTTCACTTAATGAGTAACTGATAGCTTTTAAATAAGGTTTATAAACTTTGTTTGTTAAATTTCCAACTTCTTGAACAGACAATAATTTTTTATTTATTAAAGTGGCTACATTATGAAGAGATGAGGTTTGTTCAACTATAATTGATGGTTGAAATTTTTGGCTGTTAGCATAGCGCCCTAAAAACTCAGCGCCATGATTAGATATAAGTATCTCCATGGGAAGTTGTTCTTGATGAAGTTTTTCTAAAATGAGTAACGTAAAATAGTCATTATTTCCTCTATCTCCAAGTTCATCTCCAATCAGTCGAACAAAACAGTTCTTGTTAACTTTCATAGCTTGAATAATATCTTTGAATTCCTGAATGTCTTCTTGGGTCAGTTGACGGGTTGATTTGTTATATATTGGTAACAATTTAAAATATTGGTCTTTATTTAAATCAGATACGATACCTTGCTTAATCAGTATGAATAAAAACTTAATGGTATTCCCATGCAAATCACCAAAGGTAAATTCAGAGTGAGGAATATGATGCTCTTCATCAATTTTAGGATATTGATAGAGACTAACTTGACTTTCTTCAATTAGTTCATAAGCCATTGACTAGCCTAGTTAATAACCTTAAATATAGTATAGAACAAAAATTAATTTAGAATGATAAACCAGCATCAGGGAGATGAGTTGTAAGGCACTCAAAACTTGGACATTTATAATGAATCTCTAGCGCCTCACATAGAACTTTTGCACGAGCTGATAATCCCTTGTGAAGGAAGGTCTCTTTCTGTTTGATGATGGCCTCTCGAAACGTTTGAATATCCATGGGGGTGCCATTGAGATTATCAACACTAATTTGAAAGGGATAACCGCAGCTATCCGATAATATCCATTCCAATGCTTGGGGTTTGACTTCTACTTTTTCGAAATCTTTTTGTTGGGCTTCATTTCTGCCATCTGGGATATACCAATAACCATAATCTTCTTGTAGCCTACGTTGTGGTCCTGCAATTAACCAGTGGGCAATTTCATGGAGGGCGCTACTAAAAAAGCCTCTGGCAAAAATAACTTGGTGATAGGGACAGTTATCATTTGCTGGTACATACAAAGGCTCATCACCACCACGCACTAAAATCGTTTGATAGTCTTTTTGAAAGCACTCATTAAAGAGGGTGATGATATCGGTTACATCGTAAATCATAGGCTTTATTCAAGGATTAAGTTTTTGGTTTGTTCTAAATAAGGAACAAAAGCATGCCAATGGGCTTTATGAGTTTGTTTGTAAATATACTCTTCAATACAAGTCAATAAATTCAAATATTGTTGTTTGGTAAAGCTACCTTTACTCCATAAATAGCGTAAATAAATCAAATAGGTGTTGAGTACATCACTTTCACAATAATCACAGATTTTCTGTAGCTCACCATTTAAATAAGCTGGATAAACTTCACTGCCATGCAATCCAATCTTACCCGGTAAACCTAGTATTTGAGAAAACTCATCTAAAGGGGCAAAGGCTTTGCCTTGATAACTCGAAAGGACATCCATAACGTCGGTATGTCTTTGATGATAGCGATTGATGTAGTTATTCCATTTGAAATCATTAAATTTTTCACCCGCTTCCCAGTAAATGGGCGCTTGAATATGGTGAAGAATCGTTCGATATTGTAGAACGGGCAAATCAAAGCCTTGACCATTCCATGAAACCAAGGTGGGTTGAGATTTTTCTATTCCCAGAAATAGACGTTCAATGATTTCTTTTTCAGATTCGCCGTCTTGTCCAAGGGTTGTAATTTTAATTTGTTGATGGTCTTGATAAATAATCGAGATGGCAATAATTTTTTGTAAAAAATGAGGGAGAAAATCGTTTCCTGCTTTTTCCATACGCTTTATACGAATAATATTCCAAGCTTCATTATGACTTAAGTTCTTATCAATATCATAAATTAATCTTGCGTTTTCCATATCAGGAATGGTTTCAATATCAAAGCATAAGATTTTAAAGTTCATAGTTCTTCCTATATCGATAATTTAAATCGTTCCCAATATTCGTTGTAAAGCTTTAGGGCATTTGCATCTAATGACTTTTGTAAAATACCATATTTTAATGTTTCGGAACTAGGAAATAAAATAGGGTCATTGACTAAATTTTTAGGTAAAAAGGCCTTGGCTTTTTCATTAGTGACAGAAAAACCAAATTTTTTGGTAATGAGGGCACTATTTTGGGGTTCTAAAATAAAGTTGATAAATGCGTAAGACTCTTCAATATTTTGAGCATTTTGAGTGATTGAAAAGCCTTCATTCCATAGGATGAAACCCTCTTGCGGATAAATAAACTCAATAGCA